>QWPU01000001.1 GCA_003671065.1 Planctomycetota bacterium
CGCCCTGGTGACCCGCGTCGTTGGCCAACTGAACCAGGAATGCCTGGAGTTGTGCGCGTGATGGATCCGCGTCCGTACGAATTCAGTTTCGGTACGACCGACGAGGAGATCACCAAGAACAACCTCATCTACCTTGAAGAGATCATCCAATACGAAGGCCCAAAGAGCATCGCCGCGATGTTCATTGAAACCGTCACGGGCACTAACGGCATCCTCCCGCCACCGAAGGGTTACCTCAAAGGCCTCAGGGAATTGCTTACAAAACACGGCATTCTGTTGGTGTGCGACGAAGTGATGTGCGGTTGGGGTCGCACAGGAAAACTCTTCGCGTTCGAGCACGGCGACATCGTCCCCGACATTTGCACGATGGCGAAAGGTCTCACCAGCAGCTACTTGCCACTCGGCGTGATGGCCGTCAGTGATCCCATCGCGCAGCACTTCCGTGACAATACCTTCCCGGGCGGACTCACCTACAACGCGCATCCACTGTGCCTGAGTTGCGCGCTCGCGGCGATCAATGTGATCATCGATGAGAAACTCGTCGAAAACTCCGCGCACATGGGTCTCGTGATGGATCGACATATGCGAAGGCTCGCGGCGAAACATCGCTGCGTGCGTGAGCATCGCAACATCGGATTGTTCGGAACCATCGAATTGCGCAAGAACGCGAAGGGCGATCGACTCGTCCCCTACGCAGGTACTCATCCCGTGATGGGACAACTTGGAAAGTTCCTCCGTGACAACGGCCTCTTCACGCTGCTACAACTCAATCTGGTGATGTGCAACCCACCGCTCACAATCAACGAGCAGCAAATGGCCGAGTCATTCGACATCATCGATCGCGGACTTGATCTTGTCGATGCCGTGTTTGAGGAGTGAGTTCGCGTCAGTTCATGCGATCATGTCGCGTGGGACTACACATCCAGTAGAACGCGCCTGCCACGAAAACACCTGTAAACCAAGCGTATGGATAGATCGCGTCGAAGAACGAAGCGTCGCCTTCGATCACATGCACGCTCTTGAGAAAGCCTGGAACATTGGGCGCGACGCCAAGAAGAAGCGCGCACAGTGCAATCCAATTCACTCCTGCGTAGCGACCTTTGCTCCGATACAGATCGGGCACATCAAGCACGCGCTTGCGCAAGATCCAATAGTCAACAATCATGATTCCTGCAATCGGACCCAGCAACGCTGAGTAACCGATGAGCCAGTTGAAGATGTAGACATCCGCGCTCGCAAGCAGTTTCCACGGCATGATGAAGAGGCCGAGCAAGCCCGTGATGAGTCCGCCGGTTTTGAATGAGATGAGGCGAGGCGCGAGATGCGCGAAGTCATTCGCGGGGCTCACAACATTGGCGGCGATGTTCGTACTGATCGTTGCGATCGAAACTCCCAAGAGGCTGAGTATCGCAATAGACATACGACTCATTGTGCTGTCAAGCAACGGCGCATCAAGACCAGTGGGCGGCGTAGCGCTTGTGATATGTCCAAGCACAACAACGGGGTCCCACAGCGTGCTCGGATCAGTTCCTTTGAGAACCGTTTCCGACGCGCTCGTGATGATGATCGCCATCGCGCTGAACAACACCATCGTGGTCGGAAGACCCAACGTTTGCCCGAGCATTTGTTGCTTCTGACCGCGGCCAAAGCGCGTGAAATCTGGAATGTTCAAACTGAGCGTCGCCCAGAAACCAACCATGCCCGTGAGCGAAGGAACGAAGACCACCCAAAACTCCGCGTTGGTTTTGAACGCCGATGGACGATCAAGCATCGGACCCAATCCGCCCGCGCGATTGACGAGCCAGACGAGAAGCCACAAGCCCATGATCATGATGAGTGGCGCGGACCAATTCTCAAACACGCGCACTGCATTGATGCCCTTGAGCACAATGAGGATGTTGATCGCCCAGAAGAATAAAAATGTGATCGCGCTCGGAACGCTTAGTCCGTAGAAGTTCGCATTGCCGCCGATGTCTGCAAATGTTGGCCACAACGCAACGATGAATGTGCGCATCGCTTCACCGCCGATGAAGCACTGAATGCCAAACCATCCGCAGGCAACGATCGCACGCAACAGCGCAGGGACATTCGCGCCAACGGTGCCGAAACTACTGCGCGCAAGCACAGGAAATGGAATGCCGTACTTCGTGCCAGGATGCGCGTTCAACAGAATTGGAATGAGCACGATGATGTTGCCGAGCAAGATCGTCAGCAACGCTTGCCACCAACTCATGCCGAGCGTGATGAGCCCGCCCGCGAGCATGTAGGTCGGAATGCAATGCGCCATCGCGATCCACAGCGCGGCGAAGTTGTAGGTGGTCCATGTGCGACGCGCGAGAGGCGTGGGCGCAAGATCGCCGTTGAAGAGCGGGCTCGTGGCGATGTCTGCGGGGAGCTCGGCGAGCGCTTCGCGAGTGAGATGTGGATCGTGCAAAATAGAACCTCCGTGTTGGAGGTCGGCAATTGCACTGTGATTCGGTGAATTACCGCTGAGCGATCGATGAGGATTTACGCAATCGAACTCGGGACTCGCAATTCGAAGCAGGCGCCTGAGGTGCCCACCACTGAACCGAGCAACTGCAGCGAGCCGCCCATGCCTTCGGCTAACGCGCGGGACACGGGCAGTCCGAGCCCGAGTCCAAACTGCGTGCCGCCTTCGCGTCCAGCGCGATCGAAGGGTCGCCAAATCGCGTTGGCCGCGCGCGGAGGGATTCCCGTGCCGTGATCGCGCACACGAATGACGAGCGTGTCGTCGGCGGCGGTGAGTTGTATTTCGATCGATGCGGGCTCGTCACCGACTCGACCATATTTCGCAGCGTTCTCGATGAGGTTCGCGAGAATCTGCGTGAGCGCCTCGCGATCAATGCGAATCGACGCGTCGGCGAGTTCGTTGTGCACTCGACAGGTTGAGGCGCCCGCGCGTTCGGCTGCGGTCGCTTCAACGAGCCGCGTAAGTTCGATCGCATCAAGCATGCTGCTCATGTGATCTGGTCGAGCTCCGCGTTCGAGTTGCGAGAGGCTCAGCACATTCTCAACGAGATGCGATAAGCGAACACTTTCGCGGCAAAGCGTGTCGAGACATTCCTTGCGGCGCGTCTCATCGGTCACCATTCCATCACGCAGCATCTCTGCGTAGAGTTGAAAGGTCGTGAGTGGCGTGCGGAGTTCATGCGTCACACTTGATGCGAAGCGCGCTTGCCGATCGCCAAATGAAATGCTGGTCCACGCGGCGAGCGCTGCGGCTGCGAGCGCGAGAATCGCGGCGCCCCACGCGAAGAAGAGCGCGGGCGTGCTTGAGTTACTCGCAGTCGGTCCATTGAGAACGAAGAAATCACCGCGCAATTCGGCTGGAAAACTTGCCAAGCGCGTCGGCGCGAACGCTTCGATTCCAATGACCGCGGGCACAAGCGATGCGTTGTTCGCAAGATCAGCAACTTGCGCAAGCAGCGTTGTCGACAGTTGCGACCAGTCGACAAGAAATCCTTGCACGCGTGATTCACCGCGCTCACGCACTCGCCGAATAAACGCGAGCTCAGGCGGATCGGTGGAAAGCCACGCGGGAACGAGTGGACCAACCGAGTCTTCGGTGCTGAGATCCGCATCGGCTACTTCGGCAACTCCATCGCGCTCCATCGTCTTGCTGTTCAACTTCGTCGAGCGTTGCTCATCGAATTGCTGCGCTTCATTCGATGCTTTCGCTCGCGTGGCGTAATCGTCAATCGCGCGCTTCGACTCTTGCACGCTCGCCGTCCACGCGTTCGCAATGCTCGCATTCGACAACTCGGCTTGCACGGCACACGCTTCGAGTGATTGCTTCGATCCCCCAAGCAACCCTGCAAGACGTTTCAGCGTTCGCGCGCGCTCAATCGGAACACCCTTCTCGAAGTACTGTCCTTCCGCGAGATCGAGCAGATTGCCTTCAGGCACTTGCGGACTGGTGATCGAGCCGTCCGCGCGCACTTCGAAATGAATCGGAATCCACTCAGGCGAACTCAACAGCAACGGGCTCGGCGTCAGCACTTCACCTTTGGCCACCGACTGCAACAACTTGTTCACTGGATCCAGTGGCGAAAAGAACGCGGCGTACTCGTTCACCGGTCGAGCAGCTTCACGCGCAAGTCGCGGCGTCATCCATCCATCCATGCGCCACAGTGCGAGACGCAACGCTTCAGCGCGCGCGAAACTTGCTTGCGTTTGCGCATGCTTCTCTTCAAGCGTGCGCACCGCGTTGGTCACGAGCCACAGTCCTGCGACTGTTGCAATCGAAGCAACTCCAAGCGCTGCGATCCATGCAGGCCGTCGCCGTTTCAAGCGCGCACCTCTGCAGCGGCCGCAAGTCGATAGCCTTTTCCGCGCACAGTTTCAACCAGCGCATCGAGTCCAACAGCCGCAAGCGATTCGCGCAATCGTGTCATTTGCATATCCACGGCACGCGTTTCAGCACCACGCGGATCAACCGCCCACACAAGGCGCAGCAGTTCTTCTCGCGAAATCGCGCGCGTGCGATTTGCCGCAAGCGCACGGAGCACTTCGACTTCACGCGCGCTGAGCGTCACGGTTGCGTTCTTACCGCGCGCTTCGCAACGAGCGAGATCAACATGATCTTCACCGAGCGTAATCACGCGCACATCAGCAGGTCGTTCCGCACTTCGTCGAAGCACCGCGCCAACTCGCGCGAGCACTTCACGCGCACTAAACGGCTTGACGACATAATCATCGGCGCCGCGCTCAAGTCCATCAACGCGATCGCGTTCATCACCGCGCGCAGTCACCATCACAATCGGAAGCGTCGCGCGGACCGCTCGCACCTCACGCAATATCTCAAAGCCATCGCGCCCTGGCAGCATCACATCAAGCAACACAAGATCAGGCGACGCCGCAAGAATCTCCTTCACCGCAACATCCCCGCGCGCGCAAGGAAGTGGGATGTACCCGCCGAAGCGGAGCACATCACACAACCCTGCGCGGATCGCGTCGTCGTCTTCAACGACCATCACTCGGGGTTTCGAAACAGTCATGAGGTCATCGTACTTCCACGGGTCCCAAGCGAATCAACGCTAGAGTCGTTGAACGCGACTGCTATTCAACAATCTTCTGGCTTCAACGGCGCTAACGCCACGGGAGGCGACACAAACTTCATCCCCTTCTTCGTCGCTTGCGTTCGAATCGCTTGCTTCAACGCGTCATCAAGCGTGATGCCCGTCGCGCCCGCCTGCTTGCGTGCTTCTTCAACGAGATACGCCTCACGCTTGACTTGCAGCGACTGAATCTCTTGCTGCACACGCAAGCGATCGGCCTGTTTCGCCGCAAGAATCGCCTTCTTTTCATCAAGCGTCTTGCCCTTCATGTCGGCTGGCAGATCTTCATCCTTGATGTCTTCGAGCTTCATCGTGCCAGCGGCGCAACCATCGACAAGGTCATTCGCGCGATTGTCATAAATCGCACTGCTCTTCGAAGACGCGCGTTGAGCCGCAACCCCACCGCTGAGACCGCGCGCATTGGCGTCCTGTTCCATTTGATTGCTGCACGCCGCAAGCCCAGCTTCACCAACCCACAGATAGGTTGTGTTGATGCTCGCGCTCAGCTCAGTGAGTTGCTTATCAAACGGCGACTCCGCAACAAGCGCGCCCGCTGATTGATCGATGCACAGGAACTGTCCGTCCGCAAGTCGCGCGACTTCGCCCCACGCTGGTGCGATGGGATCGGTCGGTGAGCCGCAGAAGATGCTGTTCACCAAGATGCCGCGTTCAATACTGGTCTTGCTCGCAACTTGATAGGTCACAACACTGTCTTGATCTGCAGCTTCATTGCCCGCGACCACGATAATGCGCAGCGCATTGGGATCGGTTGACCACAGCAGCGAACGCGCGGCTTTGTCAACAACGCGCCCAACGAGTTCCGTTCCACCGTTGGTCTTGAGTGCGAAGAGTTTCTTCGAAATGAGATCGAGATCTTCAGTGAGTTCTGAGTCGATGACGACCCAGCCAGCCTCCGAGCTGTAGGAGTCGCAGCCGTAAGTCAGCAATGCCACGCGCACTTGCGGAACTGGCTTTGCAGTAGCGAGATCATTCACGATGCTCCACAAACGCGCCTTCGCGCTATCGATGAGACCGTCCATGCTGCCCGAGATATCAAGGCAAATTGCGAGCTCCACAACAGGTCGAGCTTCTGGTGGCGTGACAGGAGTCCCCGCAGATGCGACCGCAGGCGCGATCGCGTCCTGACCGACTTGGGGCGTGAGATCACTGCAGGCGAAACCTGTGCGCGGCGCGAGAAGCAGAAGTGAGGCGAAGGCGAGTTGTGAGATGTGTTGCATGAGAAGTCCCTTCAGAGTGGAGTGAGAGAAATCGAGTTAAAGCGTTGGTTGAAGTGGATTACGCACAAGAATGTTTTTAG
This sequence comes from Planctomycetota bacterium, assembly GCA_003671065.1. Classification (GTDB taxonomy): domain Bacteria; phylum Planctomycetota; class Phycisphaerae; order Phycisphaerales; family SM1A02; genus QWPT01. The sequence goes on from QWPU01000001.1 coordinate 6,397, forward strand.
ATTGGTGACGCACGAGCGTGTCACCAGGAAGTGAGAGCACGGACTGGCGACCTTCGTTGGCGAGTTCGTTGACGAGTGCGAAATGGCGATCGCTACCGAACTCAATGGTCTCATCGATATGAATGGCTTCGACTTGTTGCTGCGTCGCGGCTGTCTTCGAGGCGACGAGTTGCGAGTCGACCCATGTGCCGCGATTGTTGTAGAAGCAGCGATCATTCACCTGCTGCACACTCGTGATGCGTTGCTCGCGCATCTGCGCATCGACGAAGCGGTTGTCGTAAGCCAACTGCGATTTTCCCTTCATCTCGTTGTAGTTGATGCCTTGATTGACGGCGCCGTCGCCGCTGCGTTGACTCGCGGCGCGTGATTCAAGCAAGTCGCACGCGCCACCAGCAAGCCCGCCCCAATCGCTGAGATTCGTGGCTTCGTCGGCAAAGAACGCGGTGTATTCGGTGAGCACACCAAAGCGTGCGCTCAATCGCACGATCTCGTCGACGAGTTCTTTCACGCGTGGATCGGAACTTGGCGGCGCAGCACTCACTGGTTGCAGCGGCTGATCCGCAGCGAGTTGCCGCACTTCATCGACAAGTTCAGCGATGCGTCGCGTAGCCCACAATCGCGCGACATAACCATGACGCGTGGTAGCAATCGCAGGATCAAACGGCACAGTCGCAACCACTGCACCCGCAGCACTGCGCGCGGTGATTTCAAGAAGCGCGGGCGTTTCGCCTACATACGCGCCGAAAACAACGAGTTGCTCGCCCGCGAACACATCAGGAATGCGTCGAGGCGCGAGATCGCGAATGCGTTTGGTGTCTTCCGCGCCAGTAGAAGTTCGTGCAGTAAGCGCAATGTCAGCAAGCGTTGGACCAAGAAGTTGCCGCGCCACTTGCGCAACCTTTACTTCGACATCTTCACCAGGCGCGATGTAGGTCGCACGCGCGCGCGTGAGATCAGCGACGCGGTCAAGCAGCGGAACATTCACATCGACGCCGACACCGATGGTGTAGATGCGACGGTTGTGCATGTTGCCCTTCTCGACAATCTCACGAATCGCGCGCTCCGAAGTCTGTCCAACCGTTGGCAAGCCATCGGTGAGAAACAGCACGATTCCAAGCGTTCCATCGACATGCGGCTGACGCAACGCTTCGACGAGTGCATCTGAAATGTTGGTGCCGCCGCTCGGACGCAACGACGCGAGATGCGCGCGCGCGTCCTTAACGCTCTGCTCGCTGAGGACCACTGGTTCACGCGCGAACAGTCCAACGGCGTTTGAGTAATCAATGATGTTGAAGCGCTCGCCATTTGAAAGACCTTCGATCACTTGCAGCGCAGCGCTCTTCGCTTGATCGAGTTTGCCCCCCGCCATACTTCCTGAACGATCGAGAACAATTGTCACTTCGCGCGGCAGCGTGCTCGCGTTCGTGGTCGATGCGGCCAGCCCACCGAGCAACATGAAGTATCCGCCGCCTGCAGTTGGATCTGGATAGGCCGCAATACTTGTCGCGGCTGTCGCGAGTGTTCCGTCACCCTTCGCGCTCAGAACGCTCAGCAAGAACGGACCAGGTGCTCGTTGCGAGAGCTCATCAAGTTTGAAGTGACGCACAAGGGCGCCCGCTGAGCGCAACACTTCGACAATGCCGTGACTCGGCGAATACACCGCAGCAATCGGCGCACTTCCCGCGAGCGCAACCTGCACGGTCCACGGAACGGTTTGGCGAAGACTCTCGCTACGCGGCAACGCGTAGTCCACGCGACCATCGATGCTCGGCAGCAATTCTTCCCATTCAATCCGCATGCGTTGACGCGCACCAGGCGCGATGGGAAACACACTCGAACGCAACAGCGTCGCACCCGCAAACTCAAGCAGCCCTGGATCGCGCGCGGCTCGCACGATCGAGTCATAGAGCCGACGCGCATCATCGCGCGGCATCACGCGAGCCACACCCTCGGTGTTCGAAACTGGTTGATTCGGCGCACCGCTGTAGGCAAATCCAAGCACAGTCGCTCCCGCAGGAACAGGCACGAGCAGCACGGCTTCAGCCTGCATGTGGGAGGGATTCTCAACCGTGAGGTCAAGCGTGGTGCGCGCAACGCGTTCGCGGATCGCAACAGTCGCGTCCACTTGCACAAGCGAGATTCCCTGCGCCACACCAGGACGAATCGGCACGACACGATGCTGCGGCACGATGATGTGCGTCACTTCGGGTGGAAGATCAGGCACGCCGATCGGAGGCGCGACGATCTGCGCATGCGCGGAAACCGCGAGAAAACCCGCGAAAATAGCAGCAAACACCTGACGGGCGAACGCGAAGTTGTGAGTCGATGGAATCATTGCATCGGAAAGGTACGACCCTTCCGAGCGAAAATCGATCACGCGTTTGTAACAAGCCCCGCGGCTGATCTCGGCTTACGCGCCGCGCACGGTCAGCGCCATCAACTTGTTGACATTCGGCGCCGTGTCAATGGCCATGATCTCCGCGCGCAACGCCTCGCACTGCGCACGACCAAGCACTGAGTCTCCGAGCGCGTGGAACTTCACAGCGATCTCGTCGACCGTCATCGGATCGCGCGGATCACCCTTGGGCACATCGACGCGCACGCAATATTGCTTGCCGTTCTTGAGCGTGATCGTCACGCGGCTTGGTTGAAATTTCGGGAAGAGTTTCTCGAACTCATCGTTGGGAACGACCTTCACCATGTCCATGATGGGAATGAGCGCCTTGTCCATCACGCGTTCTTCTTTGAACTGCAGCGGTGTGACCATGCCATCGACCATGCCTGCCGCCATGCAATAAGGCAACGAGTGATCGGCGGTTTCTTTGCTGTCGGGACGATACTTGTGCGGATCGCCAAGAATGTCGGCAGCGCGCGCGATCACTTCGACCTTGATCTCGGTGACATCATTCACATGCACATTGCCTTCAGCGCGCGCTTTGAACATCGCTGTCAATGGCGCGTGCGAAAGCGCTTCGACGGGGAAGCTCTTCATGCCGCAATCGAGAATGCGCCAGTGGCACTTCGACGAAGTAGGTAACGCATCGAGCAACATGTTCACATCAAACCGCGCTGGCTCACCCTTGTACTGCACATGGGAAAACACCGCGAAAAGCCCCTCTTTACCGTCGAATATGTGCTCGGGTCCCGAGTAGCCACGCTGTGCAAGCAACGCACTTTCAACACCCATTCGCGTCGCCCACGGATCAACCGTGTTCTTCATGTTGGTGAGTTTGCCCGCAGTCACGGCTCCTGGCGAGAAGGTACGCGCGGCACTGATGCCGATCGCGTTCACCATTTGCTCAACGGTGAGGTTGAGCATGCGACCGGCGGCGATTGGTGCTGCAAACGCGGTGAGCGTTGCGTGATGCCAACCGTACTCGCGAATACCTGGGAGACCGAACTCGCACAGACGCATTTCGATTTCATACGCAATCGCGGTTCCGAGCAACAAGTCTTTGCCGCTGAGCCCGAGCATTTCAGCAAGCGCGAGAGGTCCCGCGATGATGTCGCTTGGATGGCATGGATCCGCCTTCCAATAGATGTCGTTGTAATCCATCGCGCGAATCATGTGATTGTTCAAGAACGACGCATCAACAGCATTCGTCTTAAAACCAGTCACAAACGATGTGCATGGACCGTGACCTTTGTCACCTTGTGCGGTCATCGCTCGATAGTGTGCGAGCAAGATGTGAGCATCTTCTTGACCGCTACCACCAATCGCGCAGCCGATCGAGTCAAACCAGAATCGCTTGCACGCGTCGATGGCGGCGGGCGAAAGTGATTCTGGAGTCAACGCGCACGCCCATTCGGCGAGTGTGCGAGAGAGGTGCTTGACGGATGGCTTCTTGGTTTCGGTGGTAGCGGACATTGATTGATTCCTACACGAGATTTTGACAACGGCTTCAGAACACATCACTTCTCACGCACTACTTCGCGACATACTTCGCAACTGCGCGACCGACATCAAGCGTCGTGTCTTTGCCACCCATGTCGTAGGTCTTCACTTTGCCTTCTTCGATGACGCGCACAATCGCGGACTCAAGCGCGGCGGCGCGCTCGGTTTCGCCGAGCCACTCAAGCATCATGCGCGCGGTCAGCAACATCGCGTGCGGATTCACCTTGTATTGCCCTGCATACTTCGGCGCGCTGCCGTGAGTCGGTTCGAACACCGCATAGGTGTCACCGATGTTTGCGCTCGGTGCAAAGCCAAGTCCACCGATGATGCCTGCGCACAGATCGCTCACGATGTCGCCGAACATATTCTCGGCGACGATCACTGAGTACTCCTGCGGATTCTTAAACATCCACATGCAGATCGCATCAATGTTCGCTTCGTCAGCCCAGATGTCTGGATATTCAGTTGCGATCTCGCGGAAGAGACGCGTCATCATGCCGCCTGTGGCGCGCAAGACATTCGGCTTCTCGACGAGCGTCACACGCTTGCGACCGTTCTTCTTCGCGAACTCAAATGCTTGACGCAGAATGTTCGTGCAACCAGCCTTGCTCACAATGCGCGTTGAAAGCGCGATGTTTTCCAGTCCTTTCGCTTTCCACGGCTTCATCTTCGGATTGAGGCAGAGCGCGTCGTACACAGCTTCGGGCAGCGGGTTGAACTCAACACCGCCGTACATGCCTTCAGTGTTTTCACGGAAGACCACGATGTCACACATGACATCAGCGGCCGTTGGATTGGCCAAACGCGTGCCGCGATAATTGAGCGGATTGCCTTTGTATGTCTTGCATGGACGCAGATTCGTGTGCAGATTAAACATCTGACGCAGTTGCACGATCGGCGAGAAGTAGACGAGGTTCTTCGAGCGCAGCGCAGGATCGAGTTCGAGCAGCGCGTCATCTTGCGGCTTGCTGGTGATCGCGCCGAAGAGACCGCAGTGCGTGCGCTTGAGCACTTCAATCGTGCGATCAGGCAGCGGATTGCCTTCTTTGCACCAGAACTCCCAACCGATGTCGCAGTGGATGTATGTGGCATCGAGCTTCATCGCATCGAGCACGATGCGCGTTGCTTCCATCACATCGTTACCGATTCCGTCTCCTGGCATCCACGCGATTTGGTGCTTGGTCATTGTAAATCTCCTGCGAGTAGTTATGAAGCGCCGCCATGCGACGCCGAAGTAGGTGCGAAAGTCTAATGAAACCGCTGCGCCGAGGTTGCCCTCAACTCGGTCGAGGAAACACAATCATGCAGGTTTGAGCGCGGCGAGTCGCTTCTGAATCAATGCTTCTGCCCCACCAGCCACGATGAGTTCCTGCGCGACGGGCGAGAGCGGCGTGAAGCCGAATTCGCGATCCGACCACGCGAGGCGGCCAGTTGCGAAGTCGATTGATAGGTCGCCGAGATTGACAGTTTTAGCAGGAGCACTCGAACGCACCTTCGCGCGCATCGCGTCAACGAGTTCAGGTGCTTCGAAACAGAGGAATCCATTGTTGAAAGCGTTGCGCTTATACGTTTCGCTGAAGCTGCCTGCGATGACACAAGGCACGCCGAAATACTTGAGCGCTGTTGCGGCTTGCTCGCGACTCGAGCCCGTGCCGAAGTTGTAGCCACCGATGACGATGTCGCCTGCGTGCGCGGTTGTGCGAAAATCTGCGTCGTAGTTTTCAAACACGACCGCAGCCATTTCACTCGGCGTGAGTTTGTCGTTGTAGGTGTGCTTGCCTGCGAAGATGCCGTCGGTGTTGAGGTTGTCGCGATCCATGAATCGCGCAGAACCACGGAGTTTCTCAGGGAATCCAGCGATGATCTGCGCGCTCGCTGCGGGACGCGGCGCGCTAGTCATTCGCGTGAAACTCATCGTCGGCTTGATGTTCGCAAATGGTGTCGGTGCGCAGATGTAGCCCGCGAGCGCACTTGCAGCGACCACTGCAGGCGAACCGAGATACACCAGTCCTTCACGGTCACCCATGCGTCCTTCGAAGTTGCGGTTGGTCGACGAGATGCCGACTTCGCCTTTCTTGATCAGCCCTTCGCCGAGACCGATGCATGTGCCGCATCCTGCTGGAAGCGTTGTCGCGCCGCAGTCAATGAGCGCTTGCCAGTGACCGAGTCGTTGCGCTTCCGCGCGCACTTCGCTGCTTGCGGGAGCAACGAAAAACTCGACACCACTCGCGACCCGTTTGCCGCGCACGATGTCCGCTGCAGCCGCAAGATCTTCAAGTCGCGCGTTCACGCATGACATGAGCCACGCCTTCTGAATCGCAATCTGCTTCACTTCGATCTCAGGCAAACTCGACATCGCCTTCACTTCATTAGGCCCCGACACATGCGGCACAACCGTGCTCACATCGAGCGTCAATTCTGCGGCGTAGCGTGCATCAGAATCCGCGGCGTAACTCGCGCGTTCATTCCACCAACGCGCCACATCATCATGCGTGTAACTGCCGCGTGAACCCGCGCGTCGTTCGCCTGGTCGTGAAGCCTTCGCAAAGACTTCTGCTCGTGAATCGAGATATTCGCGCAGCACTGCATCAAACGGAAACAAACCCGCAAGCGCGCCCCACTCAGTCGTCATGTTCGAAATCGACATGCGGCTTCCCATCGAAAGACTCGCAACACCTTCGCCCACAAACTCAACCGCGTGATTGAGCACTTCATCGTTCTTGAACAAACCACAGAGCGCGACAATCACATCTTTGCCAACGACACCAGGCATGAGCCGACCAGTGAGCGTCACGCGCGCCACTGGCGGCACTTGCCACCATGTCGTGCCCGTCGCCCAAATGCTCGCCGCATCCGTGCGCACAACGGGAGTTCCAAGTGCACACAACGCGCCATACATATTCGAGTGCGAATCACTGCCGACCACCATCGCGCCTGGCACCACATAACCCTGCTCGACCATCACTTGATGCGAGATGCCTGTGCCCGCGGGATAGAAGTCGACACCGTGTTCTGCTGCAAACATGCCGATTTTTGCATACTTTCCAAGATTGTCGGCCGTGACATTTTGGATGTCGTGGTCAATCGCAAACACCGCTTGATTCGGATCGAAGATGCGCGTGGCACCAATCGACTTGAACTTAGGAATCACCGCGCCCGTGTTGTCGTGCGTCATGATGTGCTTGGGGCGGATCATCACGAACTCGCCCTGACGCACGATGGCGCCCTGCGCTAGCCCATCAGTCCAGCGCGCGGCGATCTTCTCAACGAGTGTGAGTGCATGAGTCGTCATGAGTGGTGCTTTCAATTACTTCTTGCTTGCAGCGCGCTTCCCCAGCCACTTGGCGATGTCGAAATCCACGAAGTCAGCGTGGTGGAAGATGATCGACTCGATGCTGCGTTCAACTTTGTCGCCTTCGTGACTGTGCGTGGCAATGATGTGCATGACATCTGCAGGAACTCCGTGCTTGTAAGCCATTGCGACACCACTGAACGGATGACGCAGCGCTTCGCCGAAGGAACCCTTGATGATGTCTCCTGCTGCATTCTTATCGAATTCCAGCGGTTTTCCACAGTCGGCGAGCAAGGCGCCCGCGATCAGGTAATCGCGATTGATAGGAATGTCGCAAGTGAAAGCCGATTCAAGCACATCCGCAATCGCAATGCACTGACGCGCGCATGAGTTCAAGTGCTCGACGAATGTCATCTCGATATCGCCCGCAAGCAGCGTGAACTTCACGGCGCGCAACTCATCGACTGTCCAGCCTTTGCCGCCACAGCCCGTGTTGATGGCTTCGTTCCACACGGCTGCAACTCGATCGCGCAGTGATGCGTCCTTGATGTCCATGAGGTTGGGGAAAATCGCGGCGATGTCGGCGGTGGTAAAGGTCTTAGGCATGGTGTGGTTCAAGATGAAAGAAACTCAGGCGTTGATGGGTCCGTCGTACGCGTGCTTCACAGGATCGATGCGGCGCATTGGCTTCTCGCGCGTTTGTTCTTCGACGACATGCGCAACAAGTCCTGGCGTTCGCGCAATCATGAAGATGCCGTTGAAGAGCGCAGGATCAAGCCCAACATCAGCGAGAATCGCACCGATCGCGCCATCGACATTGATCGGAAGCGGCTTGCCCGTTGCAGCAAACGCAGCTTCAAGCGCGCGCGCGGCAGCGATGTGAGCGCCGTTGATACCTGCAAGCGCGGCGAGTTCAAAGAGTCGCGGCGTGCGCGGATCTTTAGTGTGAATGCGATGACCAAAGCCGCTGAAGCGTTCGCCTCGCGCTTTGAACTCCATCATCGTTGCGTTTGCAGCCGCATCAATTGTGATGCGCTCACTCGACGCGCGCGCGATCAGTGCTGCAAGTTGGCGCGCGCAATCTTCGATCGCACCACCGTGATGACGATTGATCGACATGATGCCCGCAGCAACGCTCGCCCCGAGTGACGCGCCTGTCGAAGCGACGGTGCGCGCAGCAAGGCATGACGGCGGCGTCGCTCCGTGATCAATGCTCGCAACCAAAATCGCATCCATCAATCGCCCCACGCGTTCATCAGGCAGCGCGCCTGTGAGAATCAGATACACCGCGGCGCCAAAGGATGTGTTGCCCATGAGGTCTGCGATGTTGTGCCCGCGCACCGCAACATTGTTCGGCGCAATACGCGTGACGGCGGTCGTCCACACTGCTTCTCGTTCAGCCTGCGTCATAAGACTCTTTCCACCAAGTCGTTTGAGCACTTCAACAGTCGCGCTCGCGAGATCGCCAAACGCCTCAACCACCGTTGCGCCCGCTTCACGCAATGCCAGCACTTTGCCTGCGTGTGTACCGCGTCCACCTTCGATGATCGCGCCTGCGTGACTGAAGCGAGTGCCTTCTTTTGCAGCCTTTCCGCCGATGTATGCGATGACTGGCTTTGTCACACGCTTGCTTCGAATGAGCTCAGCGAGTTCTTCTTCTTGCGATGAACCGATTTCACCAAACACAACAATCGCTTCAGTTTGCGCGTCCGCTTCAAAGCGCAACGCTGCCTCGGGAATGCGAATGCCAAGCACCGCATCGCCGCCGACATGCACGATGGTGCTGATGCGCACGCCTTCTTGACCGAGGTAATAGCCCGTTGAACTACTCATGCCACCTGAACGACTCACGATGCCAACACCAGTTGGTAGCGGTGGCTTGAACCACTGGCGCGCGCTCTCTGCGCGTCCACCGAGCATGCCTGCAACAGCGCGACCTGGACTCAACACACCGAGCGTGTTCGGACCAAGAAACTCAGCGCCCTTCTCGGCTGCGCGCTCGGCAATCGCCATCGCGTCCCACACAGGCACGCGATCCGCAACAAGCACAACGAGCTTGACGCCCGCATCAATCGCTTCGATCGCAGCTTCGCGCACCATCTTTGCGGGCACGAACAGCACGCTCACATCAATAGCGCCGACGCTCTTGATTGCGTCAGAAACCGTATGAAACACAGGGATTCCAAGCACTTCGCCGCCGCCGCGACCTGGCGTCACGCCTGCAACGACATTGGTTCCATAGTCAAGCATGAGACTCGTGCGCGCTTGACCTTCACGACCAGTGATGCCTTGCACACACACGCGCTTTGTTCGATCGATGAGAATGCTCATGCGCCACCTCCGCAGCCATCGAGCGCTCGCGTTGGATCAGCAATATCCAGTTCAACAAAGAACCCTGCGACACCAGACGCGCGGCATTCCACTTCGCACGCGATGAGTTCGCTGTCTTTCGAAGCGAATTTGTCGGCATCGACATTGAGTGCAGGACGACCAGCATCATCGCGCAAAAGACCAGAGGACTGCGCAATGATCTTCGCTGCGTGTGTTGTCCACGCCGCAGGATCGATCCACACTCGTCCACCTGTTATTGGAAAACTCACTGCGTTCTTTGCGCCAACAAATGCTGGCATACGCGGCGCGCGCGGCTTCCAACACGCGTTCGCTTCTTCGACAAGTTCACCAAAGCGCTTCGCAATCTTCGCAGGAGGATCAGTCTTCACGAAGCCTTCAATCTTCGCGCGCAGATCTCGCGCTGCTTGATGCAGAATCGCGACGGCGCGTTCTTCACCATTGCCGCCAAGACGAATGACGACAGGGATATCAATGTCGAGTTCGTAGAACGCTTTCGCGAGTCCATACGCGCTCCAGAATTGTTCTTGATTTGCAACACCCGATCCTGAGCCGAAGTAGCCGCATAGTCCAGGCTGCGAGAGAATCACGCGACTCGCGCGATACACCTTTGCGGCTGAAGGATTTCCACTGGTGTCTGTGAAGTTCGCAACAGTGAAGTGCTCGGCGGTGAGCGCATCCATGCTCATCATCGAACCGCCACCGCCCGCGCCGTGAAAGCCCGCGAGACCACGCGTGCCCGCAGCAGCCGTGTTTGCAAGCTCTGCGAAGTAGAAGGTGCCGCGATGATCTGCTTGCTCGATGTTGTAGGCGACGCGTTCAAGCGCGGTCGGCGGATGATCGAACTCGCGCGCGATTTCAATGCCGAGATCAGGATGACGCCACACCGCGTAATCGTCGATGGTGATGCGGCAATCAGCGGCAACCACGCTTCCATCCGCAAGAATCACCAGTGGATTCACCTCGACGCTGCTGGCATCGCGCGATTTCGCGAGAGTGAAGATCGCGCAGATCGCTGCCGACACCGACGCGCGCTCCGTTGTTGACAGTCCAAGCGCTGCAATCGCCGATGCAAGCGCGGCCGCATCAGGTCCACTTGAAACGCGGCACGGAATGCGAGCAACTTCATTCGCGCGTTCTTCGATGCCCGTGCCGCCAGCAGCCGCAAGCAGAATCACTGGTGCACGCGCGCGATCATCAACACTGAGCGACACAAATAATTCGCGCACAAAGGAAAGCTTTTCTTCGACTAAGACCGCGTCGACTGGAAAGTTGCCGACGCGCATGCCGATCATGCGATCTGCGGCAACCGCAGCTTGCGCGGGCGTCGTCGCAAACGCCACGCCGCCGATGCCTTTGCGGCCAGTCATCCACGCCTGAATCTTCACAACGGTCTCGCAACCGAGTTGCGCCGCGACTTTCTCAGCGGCCTGCGCGCTTGATGCGACAGCGCCGCGTGGAATCTTGATGCCTGCTGCAGCAAGCAGCGCTTTACCTTGGTGTTCATGCAGTCGCGCCATTTGTGGGGCGCAGTGTAGAGAAGCTTCCATGATTGCGTGACGATTTCGCAGCGCTTCACCTGTTAGAGTTCATCTCGTGACGCAGCAGAATCAGTCGCGATATCACCGCCAAGAGCTACTCGCGGGCATTGGACCTGACGGCCAGGCGAGGTTGCGAGCGTCTCACGCATTAGTTGTTGGATGCGGCGCGCTCGGTTGCGCGGTCGTCGACATTCTTGCGCGCGCGGGCATCGGACGACTCACGATTGTGGATCGCGACATTGTTGAACGAACCAACTTGCAGCGGCAAACGCTGTATTCCGAACGCGATGCGGCCAATGGAACACCCAAGGCAATCGCGGCACAGCGTCGCGTCGCAGAGATCAATCCCGAGGTCATCTGCCGCGGCGAAGTTGATCATGTCGGACCTGAAAGCGTGCTGTCTTACGCGCGTGACACCGATGTGATTCTCGATGGTCTCGACAACTTGCACACGCGCTTCCTACTCAATGATGTCGCGGTTTCACTGGGAAAACCCTACTTCTACGGCGGTGTTGTCGCCACGCGCGGCATGTCGATGCCAGTGTTGCGCGATGAGGCCTGTCTGCGCTGCTTGTTTCCCGACAGCTCGATGCAAACGGGCGAAACTTGCGACACGGTGGGCGTGTTGATGAGTGCGGTGCTAGCAGTCAGCGCGCATCAAGCGACGCAAGCGATCAAGTGGATTGTCGGCGCGCACGCCGCGATTGATCGTTCGCTCTGGTCGATGGATGCGTGGACGAATCGCACGACGCGAGTTTCGTTGACCAATGCGCGTGATGCGAATTGTCCCTGCTGCGCTGCGCGAAACTTTGAGTTTCTTGCGGGAATGCACGACGATCAGGCCGCGATATTGTGTGGCCGCAACGCTGTGCAGATTGCGCCGCGTCGCACGGGGACGAACGCGACGATGGCGCTTGATCTTCGACGCGCCGCCGTGACACTCCGCGCGCATGGAACATTCATCGAACGCGACGGACTGCTTGTCGGCACATTCACAAGCGTGCGCACCAACGACGATAGCGCGGTCGAACTCACACTCTTTCCCGATGGACGCGCGATCGTGAAGGGCACGACGGATGAAGTGTTCGCTCGCAGCGTCTATGACCGCTTTGTGAGCGGACTTTAGAACAGCGCGTTTGCAGCCAAAATAGGCTTCATTTCGATGGACCCCTCGCACCTTCCCATCCTCGTGCCGCTCTTTCTGATTGTGGGCGTGCTCTATGCGAGCGTCGGTCACGCGGGCGCATCGGGCTACCTCGCAGTAATGGCGCTTGTCGGCGTTGAAGCCACACTCATGCGGCCGACGGCGCTTGCAATCAACATCCTTGTCGCCAGCATTGCGCTCGCGCAGTTTGCACGCGCGGGATTTTTCTCGTGGCGATTGCTCTGGCCATTTGCAGCGCTCTCGATACCAGCCGCGTACTTCGGCGCCATGATCAAAGTAGGACCAGGAACACTTCGCGTCAGTATCGGAATCGTGCTACTCGCAAGCGCGCTGCGGATGGTGTGGGTCGCGTGGCGACCAGCGAGCGAAGTGATCACACCTCAAGCGCCCGCGATCGGCGTCGGGCTTGCGTGCGGAGCGATGATTGGTTTCGTCGCTGGATTGACGGGCACAGGTGGCGGCATTTTTCTGAGCCCGCTGCTTCTTATCTTCAATTGGGCAGATACCAAACGAACCGCCGCGATTGCGCCGGCATTCATTCTCGTCAACTCGATCGCCGCGCTCACCGCGCTTTCGCAAGAAGGTTGGCAGCCAACTCCTGCGATCGGCGTGCTCGCGCTTGCCGCGTGCGTGGGCGGATTCATCGGCGCGCACTTCGGAAGTCGCCGCCTTGGACATCGTGGATTGCGCGTTGTTCTCGCCCTCGTGCTTGCGCTTGCAAGTGCGAAGCTCATCCTCAGTTAACCTGATTTGCCCTGTGATAATCGCTATTACGGATATGATAGTCTAGATATACTCGATGCGAACTTCGATCTGTACAACTCCCCTGCCGCTGAAGCTGTTTGGATCGACTTCGGTCGCTTCCACAGTCGTGCCTGATGCAGCCGCGCCGCATCCGACCACGGGCGCGTTGATCGATCGATTCGGACGCGTCGTGCGTGACTTGCGACTTTCGATCACTGATCGTTGCAACTTTCGATGCACCTACTGTCTGACACCTGACGCGCGATTCCTAGCGACCTCTGATCGCTTGAGCACTGCGGAACTCATTCGCGTTGGGCGCGTGTTCGCACGACTCGGCATCGAACGACTGCGCGTCACGGGTGGTGAACCGAGTGTGCATCCTGATCTGATTGAGATTCTTTCGGCGCTTTCACCGCTGTTTCACGATGTATCGATGACGACGAATGGATCGCTTCTCGACGACGACAGCGCTCGCGCGTGGAAAGCTGCGGGGTTGCGACGCGTCACCATCAGCATCGACTCACTGGATCCTGCGCGCTTTCAAGCAGTCACTCGTTCGAATGTCACAAGTGAGCGCGTGCTTGCGGGTTTGCGTGCGGCGATCAATGCTGGACTCGGACCCGTGAAGGTCAACTCAGTGCTACTTGCAGGCGTGAATGACGCAGACGCTCCTGCGCTTGCTGCACTCGCGCGTGAGCTCGCGCTTGAAGTGCGCTTCATTGAGTTCATGCCGCTTGATGCGGATGGCATTTGGAGTCACGACACGGTTGTCTCCAGCGAACGCACGATTTTGGGCATTTCCAAGGTGTTTCCGCTGGTGCTTGAGGGACGGGATCGACCTGATCGCACCGCGGTGCGCTATCGATTCGTCGACGGTGCCGAGGGAAGCGTCAGCACAATTGCGCCAGTTTCAACGCCGTTCTGCGCGGAGTGCAGTCGTGTACGCGTCACGGCTGACGGCTTCATTCGGCCCTGCTTGCTCACCAACGCTGAGTGGCCGTTGCGAGAACTCTTGCGCGATGGATCGAGTGATGATGCGATTGAATGTGCGATTCGCCACGCGGTGTGGAACAAGGACGCGGGTGGCGCACTGCGATTGAGCGCTGCGAGAAGTGGCGCGCGCGGACGAACGATGTCCGCGATCGGAGGCTAACGCTCGTGACTTGCGCGCTCATCAACATCGTTGTGAAACACAGGTCGCTTCCACAACGGCACATCGATCTTCATTCGATCGATGAACTCGCCCATCGCCAACAGTGCCTCGACGCGATGCGCGGAATCGATGGTCAAGCGGAAACTGCACTCGCCGACAGCGACGCGACCAACGCTGTGTTCAACCGCAACACGCACCAGCCCGTGCTTGATGCAAACTTCACGCGCGAGTTGTTCAAGCAAACGATCTGCCATCGGACGATACGCCTCGTAGTTGAGCGCAGCGATGACTCGCTCACCTTCTTGCGCGCGAACGATTCCTTCGAACTTCAGCGCCGCGCCCACAGTGCACGCTCCATCGCCAAGCAGCGGCAGAGCCGCGCAGCTCACTCCAAGTGGACCGTCGATGAGCGTGATAGTGATGATTGGTGTGTCATTCGCCACGGTGTTCATCCGCCAGAAACAAGCCCAATCAAAGCACATTCGTCGTTCTCAAGCACGCGTCGATCGCGTTGTGCAAACTCGCCGTTGACCGCAAGTCGCGCAGCGCGCACTGCATTCGCAATGGAGGGACACTGCGAGGCCAATGCCCCCAGCACATCGGCAGCAGATGCGCCGTGTGCAACCTCAACGACTACGCTCGACGCTCCAACGGCGTCGCGCTCGGGACCAAACAAGAGCACTTTGACTTTCATGTGAAGCAAGGAATATAGCAATGGCGACACGCGCACAAACAACACGAACTTCAAAGCCAGGCAAAGCGAAGGTATCGCCGAAGACTCCAGGCTCTTATCAACGATTTGGGATCGAGCAGCCGACGATCCTCGCTCACTACGAAGCGCTGGGACTTGCGTGCGCACAAGCTGGGCCACTCGATACGCGCACCATCGCGCTGTGCAAACTCGCGCTTTCTTTCGGCGCGGGGCTCGAAGGCGCCGCGCACTCGCACTGTCGCAAGGCGCTCGAAGCTGGTTGCACTGCGGATGAACTCATGCATGTTGCAATTCTCGGCGCGCCGACGATTGGCTTTCCATCGATGATGCGCAATCGCGGATGGGTGGAAGATGTTGTGAAGGCTCGCGCCTCGAGGTCGACGAAGAAATGACGCTCAGTGCGATCAGCACCATGACACCTGACGACGCGCTTGCTGCGCTGTTGAAAGGTGTGCGTTGTGTTGAGTGCGAGAGCATCGCGTTGACGCACGCGACTGGTCGAGTGCTCGCACAATCAGTGATGACTGATCGACCGAGTCCTGCGATGGATGTGAGCGCAATGGACGGTTTTGCACTGCGATTTGCTGATGTTTCGCGTGATGCGCTTGCGATCAGCGACGAGATCAGCGCGGGCGAACCTGCGCAACCGCTGCAAAGCGATTCGTGCGCGCGTATCGCAACAGGCGCGCCGATTCCGCTTGGCGCAGAGTTGGTTGTGCCGCGCGAACATGTTGATGAAGCAGGCGACAGCATCACCGTGCACGCGATTCGCGCGAGTGCTGCGCGAATGGGCGCGCACATTCGTCGGCGTGGTGAGAACGCGGCTGAAGGTGCGTGCGTGCTCGAACGCGGCGTCGCGATTCACGCGCCCGCCGCAGCAGCGCTTGCTGCGTTTGGCGTTGTGAGTCCGCGCGTCACTCGAAAGGTTCGCATCGCGCTGCTTGTGACTGGCGATGAAGTGCGCACGAACGATGATGAACTAGCGCCGTGGTGCGTGCGCGATAGCAACGGCCCTTCAGTCACTGCGCTCTTCGCGCGCCACGCGTGGGCAGCACCCATCGTGCCCGAGCATGTCGTTGATAGCGCTGCGGCATTGCGTGATGCGTTGACGCGTGCGATTGAACTACATGATCTCGTGCTCGTCACTGGTGGCGTCGCTGTAGGCCACCGCGATTTCGTCGCGACGGTCCTCGATGAACTTGGCGCGCAGACGCACTTTCATGGCGTTGCGCAACGACCCGGTCGACCGCTGCTTGCCGCAACATTGCGCGAGCGTCGCATCCTCTGCCTTCCAGGAAATCCTGTGAGCGTGATGACTACTGCGCGTCGCTATGCACTACCACTCGCGCGCGTTGTAGCTGGTTTTTCTGCAGCAGAACCGATGTCACACCCAGTCTCGCTCGTCGAGGCGCTGCGTGATTGCGTTCCTCTCACTCGCTTCGTTCCAGTGCACATATCTGCGCACGGCAATGCCCGCGCCCTCATCACGCGCGGCAGCGGTGACAGCGCCGCAGTTGCATCGAGCGACGGTTTCGTTGAGATTCCCGCTTCTGCGAGCGGCGTTGGACCGTGGCGATTTTTCGAATGGAGTTGAACTCATGACACGCGACACACCTCATCTCACTCATGTTGATTCCGACGGACATGTGCGCATGGTCGATGTCACTGCGAAAACTCCCACAGCTCGCATGGCTCGCGCCGAAGCAATCGTGCGTATCTCACCTGAACTTGCGAGTCGCATTCGCGCAGGAACGCTTGCGAAGGGTCCCGTGGAGGAAGTCATCCGAATTGCTGCGATTTGCGCGGCAAAACGCACCGACGAACTCATTCCACTCTGCCACACGCTGCCGCTTGATGGCGTGGATGTGTGCACCACTGTCGCAGATGATCATGTTCGCATCGAAGTGCGTGTCTGCACCTTCGCACGAACAGGCGTCGAGATGGAAGCGTTAGTCGCCGCTTCAATTGGCGCGCTTGCACTCATCGATATGGGAAAGGCGGTTGACCGCTGGATGGTGATCGAGCGGGTGCGCATGCTTGAAAAACGCGGCGGTCGCAGCGGCACTCATCTTGCAGCTGATGCGAAAGAGTTCGCGCAGTGACCTCAAGCGCACAGCCGAATGATTGCATTCGCGCCGTCGTGCTCACCTCGAGTGATCGCTGCGCGCAAGGCCTCATGATCGATCTTGGCGGCCCTGCCGTCGCCGCATTCGTGCGCGATCGCCTTGCTGGCGAAGTGGTCGTAAGCGAAATCGTCCCCGATGACATAGATCGCATCGAAGCGTTTCTCCGAGCGTGGACTGCACCGCACTCGCGTATCGATCTCGCGATTATCACAGGCGGAACAGGCCTTTCTCCGCGCGATTGCTCACCTGAAGCCGCACTGCGCGTGATCGAACGGCCACATCCAGGCTTGATGGAACTGGCGCGTGCGCGTTGCGGCGTAAAGCATCCACGCGCGTATCTCTCGCGAGGCGTCGCTGGTTGCGCGGGCGCCACGCTCATCCTCACGCTTCCTGGTTCACCAACTGGAGCGGTTGAAGTGCTCGAAGCGTTGCACGATATTCTTCCGCATGCAGTGCGCATGTTGCGTGGTGTAAGTTCCACGCACGCCCACTCGGATACGCCATGACCAACGACTCCACTCTCTCTGAACGCATCACGCCAATTGTTCTCGTTGGCGGAAAAAGCCGACGATTCGGCCGCGATAAACTGATCGAGCCAATTGGTGACAGCGTGCTCGTCGCGCTTCCCATCAATGTGTTGCGCGCCGTGTTTGGTCCGTGCGTCGCGTTAGTAGGCGATGCTGACATGAGTGTGCTGCGCGAAGGCGACACCTGCATCGAAGACGACTACCCACTGCGCGGACCAACTGGCGGAATCCTCTCCGCGCTTGAACACACGCAAGGATCGGTGTTCGTGCTTGCTGGCGACATGCCCACAGTTTCGATCGATCTCATCCACCGCATTCTTGAGCGCGCGAAGGAAATGCCTGATGCGGACGCAATCGTCGCAGGCAACGATGCAGGACTCGACCCTTGCCTCGGTCTCTATCGAATGGGCGCGATCGAAGAACTTCGTCACGCGCTCTCATTCGAGCGATCGCCGTCATTGCAAAAGACGCTTGCAGCAATGCGCAGCGAATGCGTGATGGCCGACATGGCGTCGCTTTCCAATATCAATCATCCTCGCGACCTCCCACTCGCGTCGCCGCGTTTGTTCACAGAGATGTGACGCAATCGTTAGGCAGTTGGATGCTTAGGCGTCCCTGGATGCGACGGTGTTGTTGCCAATCGCGCGATGAACACAACTGTCACAAACACGCCTGATGCTGCTTCAAGCATCGTGGCAGCGCGTGACCAACTGCTGCGCGGCACGATGTCGCCGAAGCCGACGGTCGTGATTGTCATGCAGGAGTAATACAGCGCATCGTCCCACTCGAGGTGGCAGGCTTTGCCATCGGTAGTGGACCAGTAGCTGTTCGGATCGACTGCAGAAATGTGACGATGCAACGTGGCGTACATACACGCGATAAGCAGATAGACCGCAAGTCCGCCGTACACACGATCATCAAGCACCGCGGTGCTGCGCAATACGACGGCACCAGTCGCAATCGTGGCGTAGGCAAAATAGGCAGTCGCAACGAGCTCGAGCGGACTCTTTGAAATCGCCTCCAAATCAAAGCGGTATCCAAACCACGCCCAGGCAATCATTCCGACAAACACTGCAACAAGTGGCAGCGCGCGTTTCCAACTTCCTAGCACGACCAAGCCAAACAACGGCACACTCGCAAATGCAAGCGGAAACAGCGGGCTCGGCCGGTCGCTGATGGTGTCCATAAAGAGGGGATGCAGTGCAATCAACGCGACAAGCGCGAGCAGCAGTGGCAAGGTGCGGTTACGAACCCACACCCAAGGGTCTGTTGGAATTGATCTCACGGCTTGAGACTAACACGAACGCGTTGTGCGCGACGCGACGATTTGCTCGAGATATTCCACCAGCTTTGCAGTTTGCTGCGAGCGCGTGAATGTCGGCGCGAGCGGGATGCGCACGCTTTCCGCCGTGAGCCCGCGTGACCACTCATCGTGCATGGCGACGAGCGCTAATGAAATCGACTCTCGCGAGCATGGATTCGCGGTGCGTGAGCGCGAATCAGTTGCGATCCAATCTTTGGCATCGCCTTCGGGCGTGAGTCCAAGAATGGGTCGGCCTGTGGCGAAGTACTCGTAGAGTTTGCCCGGCACCATTCGCGCTCGTGCGCCGTGGAGCACATCGTGCATGGGTAACACCAGTGCGTGCGCGTTGGCGGCGAAGGTCACTGCTTCGTGGTGAGGGAGAAATCCGAGCACGCGCACGCGATCAGCAAACCCAGAGTCATCGATGAGTTGCTGCGTCGCGCGATCAACAGTGCCTGCGATTTCAAGCACGGCATCGCGACCGCACGCGTGACCGCGCGTTCGCAATTCCTGCAGCGCGCCAAGAAGAAAGAACGGCGAGCGACCGCGACCATCGATCTGTTCGTCACTCACGCGCAGTGTTCGCCACGCGCGCTTGAGCAACGGATAGCGCACGAAATCGCTTGATACAAAGGTGCCTGAGAGTCGCAAGCGCCATTCAGTTCCGACGGGAACTGCTGTGAGCGAAGGGAAATCGATCTCTTCCCAGCCGTTGGTGACGACGGTGTAGTCGACACCACGCGTTCGCGGCGCAATGCGTTGCATCGCATCGCGCGCGCCAGGAACATTTGCGATCACGCCATCGGCATGCGTGAGTGCAGTACGCATGCGGCGAAGTTCACGGCGATAATCGAGCCAATGTCGATGCACCATCCAACCATCGAGCGCCCATGGATCACGCAGATCAAGCACTGCGGGCGCGCCTGTTTGCTCGCGAAGCGCGAACGCGGTTGATGCGTGTTCGAAGGGACTGAGTGTTGCGAGCACAACATCGGGCGTCCATGTTGTGCAAACTTCTTTCGCTTTCGCGGCGATGGCGCGACTCCAAGAGCCATCCGCTCCGAGACTTGCCCGCTCGATGCGCGTGTCTTCGAGTCCATTCATCATGGTGGTGTCGAGTGGATCAAACAGCGAACGCGCCGCTCGTTCAATCGCGCGCGTGATGACGACAACTTCATGTCCACTGACACGCAAGTGCCTCGCAAACGACGCGGGGCGTTGCGTTCCTGGTCCACCGTCAGGCGGAAAGTAGTGAGCGATGAGCAGAATTCGCATAGAAGCGGTGGTGATGCTAACGAATCACACGACGCTCGTCGTGCGCGCACGCAAGCGCGTCCCAACTCGAATCAAAGGCAAATTCGTAGTTCTTCCAACGACCAATCGATGTGCGATTGATCGGCCGACGCACTTGTTCGTGCGAGAGAGTGAAGACGGCGCGTGTGTTTGCTTCGGGCGCGAGCACGCGAGCATCCATTGCGAGACCAAGCCTGTTGAGGCAACGTGTGGCGTGACCAGTGGGATCTTCGACGAGGTCTTCGTACACGATGCACTCATGCGCGAGGCCCACACTCTGCAGCATGCTCGGCAAGATCGAGCGTTCTGCTTCGATCACGCGCCGCAGAGAAGTGAGGCTTGCAGTCCAACCGTCATTGATCGGATGGAAGTAAGAAAGGAAAGTGCTGATCGCGCTATCGCGAGGATCACGCGCAACCTGAAAGCACACGGTGCCTGGCAAGACCGCTGCAATTGCGGGAAGCCAGCGCCATGCGCGAAGTGTTTTGTCGAATGAAATCGTCGCGCCTTCACGTGTGAGACGCCGCGCGCCACTCATGTAACGCGATTGCATGGCAAGTAGAGCATCGCGCGCAATGCTCGACGCAGCACGCGGCCAACGGCCTGTTGAGACGAGGTCGTTCGCGAGCATGTCAACGCCGTCGTACTCGCCGATGCCGCTGATGGACGGATGCGCGTCAAGCATTTGCTCGAGGAGCGTGGTGCCTGATCGCGGCAACCCCACCACCATTGCAAGTCCTGTGATCGCTTCGACGCGCGGCGCGGGCCACGCTGAAGCGCTTGCAAGTTGCGCGTGCTGTTGACGCACTGGTGCGAGCATGCCTTCAAGATCAAATGGCGGCGTCGTGTCTGCGTGCAACTTCACACTGAGATCGAATGCTTCGCGATAACGGGCAGTTTTGTCGAGTAATCCCACCGCTTCGAAACCAGCAACTCGTCGAAGTATTGGGCTGCGTTCACGCGCAGCGATGCTCTGTAAGTCAGTGATCGCGCCGTCGATGTCGTGGCTTGCACGCACTCGCGCAATCATGAGCGCCGCGCGTGGATCACGCAACCATGCACCGCCCGCTGCAACAAACGCGGCGAGTTCATCGCGTCGATGCGCAAACCACAGCACTTCCGCAAGCGCGTTGCTTGCTTCGATGGATTGCGGCGCGCTCGATGCGCTCACTCTGCGCAAATGTTTGATCGCATTGTCAATGCGGCCAAGGCGTTGATCGATCATGCCACGCAGCAGACTCGCTTGCGGGTCTGTTGGCGAGAGTTTCAGCGCCGTGTCAATGTCAACATCTGCATCTGCAATCCGACCGAGATTCATGTTTGCGCAGCCGCGAGAAAGCCATCCTGGAAAACTGCGTCGCGATTGCTTAATGAGTTCGTCCGCGATGCGCAGCGCGCCAGCGGCGTCACCACTGCGCAGCAGGCGTTCAATTGCAGTCGTTGGTGATTCGGTTGGAGGCATGATGTTGGTGTGAACGGAGAGGATACTCGCGACTCAACCAATCACCGCGTCCACGAGCATCGACGCGTTTGCAGGAGAAGTTGTCAGAAAAAGCGACGGTTCGATCAGTTCAAGTTCCATGAGCATGGGATGACCGGCCTCATCGTGAGCAACATCGACGCGCGCGTAGGCAAGCGATTCACTACAGCCCGCGAGTCCCTTGCAACCAACATAGTTCAACACGCGTTGCGCGAAAGCCTTGTCCTCAGCGCTCACTTCGATGCTTCCGCGCGCTTGTTCATCATCGCCATCCCAACGCGCGTGCTTACTGACTGCATGCGAGAAACGCCCGCCGAAATGCACCAGATTCGCTTCGCCACGCTTGAGCACCGATTGCAACAACGGTTGCACGAGAAAGTCGCGCTGCGCATGCGCGGACCGATGCGCGATAGCCGTTGCGGCATCACCGCGCGCAACACGAATGGTTGCGAACGAACCGGCGCTGATCGCTGGCTTCACCACGAGCTCGCCATGACGCGCGAACAACGCGCTCCAATCGGCGTCTTCTCCCGCACGCACAAGTTCAGTCGCCACTACCGCAATCCCTGCGCGCGCAAACTCCATGAGATACGACTTATGCAGATTCCACTCCAACACCGCAAGCGGATTCACAAGCGTGGTCGCGCGCGCGGTTGCAGCCATCCATGCACGAAACGCTTCGTAATGCTCGAGGTAGTTCCAAGTTGAACGGATGATCGCTGCGTCGAACGCGCTCCATTGCACAGTCGAATCTTCCCATGCGACAATGTCTGACTGCACGCCTCGCGCTGCAAATGCTTCGACCAGAATCGGTAAGTCGTGATCAGGACGCGGAAGTTTGCGAGCAGTCACAAGTGCAATACGCATCAGCGCTGCCACTGCGCAATCGCGCGATCGAGCATGGTGCGCTCAACAATCGTGACGCGCTCAAGCATGCCGAGTGCTTGATAGGTCGCGAGTTTCGACTCGGCTTCCATACCTGCGTACGCGAGATTCACATCGATGATGCGTCGACCAAGCACGCTTTCGAGTTGCGCTTGGGTGTAGACAGGCTTGACGCGTGCGCTTGACTCGGTGCCGTATTGATTGAGGTTGGATGCAAAGATTCCTGCGGCGCTTACAGGCAGAAAGTCTTCGTAGCGCAAACCTTCGTAGGCAACGAAACCGAGGCGCGCAAGCGCAAGCAAATCCGTCGTGCCGTCGTGCAACTGCGCCGCGTGCTCGATGCCGCGAGCAGTCGCGTGATAGCAGCCGTAGACCAAACCTTTCGCGAGCAGTTCTTCGAGTGTCGTTGGAAACACATTAAACGGCCGCGCGTAGGCAATTTCATACGCCTCAAGATCACGCGAAGCAAGCGACGGATCGGCTTCGCGCACACGATCAGCGTGTTCAAGACATGCGTCGTAGAGCGCCATGCCAATCGGCGTGCATGCATACGCGCGCGCTTCGATTTCGCCGAAGCGCGCAGTGTGCGTAGTGAGAATCTCTCGGCCGTCGGCTTCCACGAATCGCACAGGTTCAGTGAGCGCTTTGTACGCATCTTGTCGCAGCAAAATAGGCAATCCCGCGCATGGGCCCTCAGTGAAATCTTTGAAGCCTGAGTGATTCAGTTCGCTCAAACGAAACTCTTCGCGCGCGAGTTCACGCATGAGATCATCGACGAGCGTCGACAACTCTGCTTCCGTCAACGCTACTGGCGGCGCGTTCACAGCGGCGCTCGTTGCTGCAGTATGAAAGTACAAAGTCATGAGATTGCGATCAACGCTCTGCGCGAGTCGACGCAACACCGTCGTTGCGCGCGCGCGAAGCCAGATGGCATCGACGCCGCCCAAGCAATGTTCCATCGCGGCGGTGTAGAGATCCATGCACAGCGTGTTCGGCGTCAGATGATTCAAGTGATGCGATTCAAAGCACACGATGTCGGCGGCAATCTTGAAGCCCGCGCTTGAAAGCGTTTCGTAGAGCGCGTGGTCGCGCGCCGAGGCCGTCCACTTAAAGATGCGCTCGGTGCATTCAGCGATGAGCGATTCGGCATCGACAGGCGAAAGTCCACCTTCGGTTTCACACTTCGTGATGAGCGACTTCGCTCGATCGGAAAACACTTGTCGCGTCGCAAGCAACGCTTCGATGCGCGCTTGCGTTGCCGTGTCGAAGTAGTCCGTCATCAACAGCGAAGTAAACACGCGGTGCTCAGGGCGCAGACGCGAACGAAACGCTGTCGCGATGACAGGTTGACTGCGCGCGCCCACATCGGTCATGTCGTAGAAGTTGTGCGGCTCCATCGCAAAGCACTCAAACAACCGACCAATCCAGCGATATTCATCAGGTCGGCCAATGCGAATCGCGCCGTGACGCTCACCGCTGCTGTGATCAAATTCTGCGTCCGTGATACTGAACGCGGGATAGACCTTGCGCAGCAACGCGCACACCGCGCTATTGCACACGCGGTTCACTTCGAGCGCCTTGTCGTAGAGCGGCACTTCTCGACCGAACATGTTCGAGAGCTCGGTGAAAAGGCGGTCCTGCATGTCAAGACGATTGGCGAATTTGATTCCAGCTGCGATGGTGGTCATCGAAAGTTCCGTCGTTCGTTCTGCCGATTGATGGCGAGAGTGCTTCCAGTTTTTGAAGGCGAAGATGGTAACGACTTTTCACTCAGCGCCTTCGCTTTCAACGCGTCAATTTCAAGGCGCGAGCATAGGCGCGAGATCTCCATCATCAACGAGTCCGTTGCCATCAAATTCGCCGCGACTGCCGTGAATAGATTCGCGGCAAACAAAGACCGACTTGCGTTTCTGCCCCATCGAGGCGAATCACTTGGCCGCGCCGGCGTTGCGAACGAAGCGCGCGCCGAAGAGTTCGTTGCGCGTCGCTGGCTCAATCGCGCTACGAGCCGAAACTCCCTGCGTTCCTGCTGCATCTGCCCAACATCCGCCGCGCACAACGCGCGAGCGACCTTCCGCATCGAACATCCAATTCCACAAGTCACCTGAGTTCGCGTTCGACTGTGAGTAGGTCTGTTCCCATTCGATACTGGTTGGTAAGCGCCAACCGTTTCCGTTGGTCTGCGTGACCACCGCGCCAACAAGTCGTGCGCCGTCATGCTGGGCAAACTCAATCGTGTATGCGGGTGCTAATCCATCACGCACAGACAATGCGTTCGCAAGCGCAATAGCTTCAAACCAAGTGAAGCCCGCGCACACACTCTGTGCCGTGCGCTCTTGCGCTTCGTACTTCATCACGGCGCGAAACAGTTCCGCGGTGATGATCGGCATGCACTGCAACATTGACGCGTCAACAGCCGCAACCGTCGCGCGCGCGTCATCCAACACATCCGCAACTAACAACACCGCTTGTGGAGTCGCGCGAATGGCGAGCTGCGCATTGAGCGCGTCAACTTTGAGAACGAGTCGTGTGCCGATAGGAAGACGCAGCACGGG
>QWPU01000010.1:0-13701 GCA_003671065.1 Planctomycetota bacterium
TGATTTGCACGCCACGATGCTGCATCTGCTTGGGCTCGATCACAAGCAACTGGTCTATCGCGCACAAGGCCGCGACTACCGCTTGACCGATGTGAAGGGCGAGTTGGTGCGCGGGATCATGGCTTGATGGCGTCCTGAAATGCTGAAAGAGTTGTAGTCGCTTCGTGTTCGATCGAGGTGTGCCTCTGGTTGATTCAGAGGACTACGCTCGCGCCACCGAGGCTGGCGCCTGTTTCCGAAAGACGGTTGTGACGAGGCTCCTCGAGCATCTTCCTTTTTATCTCGTGTGCTGGATGATCGCCCTCGTCCTTCTTGATCGTTCCCGTGGTGTTCGCCACTCTGGATGTGTTGGCAGCCAAGTATGGATGGAAGTGAAGCGCGCGGTCAAGATCGCGGCTGAGCGGTATTCTTCGCGCAATGGATCTTCCAACGCTTATTCTTGATTTCGACAGCACCATCGTTGCGGCGGAAGGCCTCGACGAAATCGCGAAGCTTGCGCTTGCTGATGATCCTGAGCACAACGCGAAAGTGCTGGCAATTGAAGGGATCACGCGCGATGGCATGGAAGGGCGCATAGGTATCGATGTGTCGTTGCAGCGGCGGTTGTCTCAATTGACGATCACGCGTGCGCATGTTGCCGAAGTGGTGAAGCAACTCAAGAAGAAGATCGCGCCGAGCTTTCGCCGTCATAAGGCGGCGATTCGCAAGAACGCGGCGAACATCTATGTCGTGAGTTCGGGCTTTCGCGAGTATGTCGTGCCCGTGTGCGCTGAGCTCGGCATCGCCGCGGATCATGTGATTGCCAACGAGTTTCACTGGTCGAAGGATGGCGTCGTCGTTGGCTACAACCGCGACTGTGCGCTTGCGAAACCGCATGGAAAACCCGCCGCGGTTCGCGCGCTCAAGTTGAAGGGCACGGTCATTGCGGTAGGGGACGGCGCGACTGATTGCGAGATTCGCGATGACGGCGCAGCCAGCGAATTCGTGGCCTATTGCGAGAACATCGAGCGCGAGAATGTGGTCGCGCGCGCGGATCGCGTTGTCAAGAGCGTCGACGAAGTTCTGTGGATCTACGACTTTCCTGGCGCGCCGAGTTATCCGAAGTCGCGCATGGTCGCGTTGTTGCTTGAGAACATTCACGCAGATGCCGCCGAACATTTGCGTGAAGAGGGTTACCGCGTCGAGACCGTGAGCGATGCGCTTCCTGAAGCGGAACTCACGCGCGCACTGCGCGGCGTGTCGCTGCTCGGTATTCGTTCAAAGACGCGCGTGACCGCTAGCGCGCTTGCGGCGGCGGATCGATTGCTGTCAATCGGTTGCTTCTGCATCGGCACTGAACAAGTGGATCTCGCGGCTGCGAGCGCGCGCGGAGTGAGCGTGTTCAACGCGCCGTACTCCAACACGCGCAGTGTGGTTGAACTCGCCATCGGTGAAATCGTCATGCTCTTTCGCCGCGCGGTGGAATCGGACCGCGTGCTCCACGCTGGTGGTTGGCGTAAGAGCGCGGCGGGATGCCGCGAAATGCGCGGGAAAACCCTAGGAATCGTGGGCTACGGACACATCGGTTCGCAACTCAGCGTGCTTGCGGAAGCGATGGGTATGCAGGTGATCTATCACGACATCGCGGAAGTCTTGCCGCTGGGCAACGCGCGCAAAGCGAAGTCACTCGCTGATCTTCTCGCGAAGTCGGATGCAGTGAGCATGCATGTTGATGGTCGACGCGAGAACACACATCTCATTGGTGAACGCGAACTCAAGAAGATGCGCGAGGGCTCGGTGCTCATCAATCTGTCGCGCGGTCATATCGTGGATCTTGATGCGCTTGCACGCAGTGTTCGCAGTGGTCACATCGGTGGCGCTGCTGTCGATGTGTTTCCTGTTGAGCCCAATTCAAACAAGGACGCGTTTGATACGCCGTTGCGTGGCATCCCCAATGTCATCCTCACCGCACACATCGGTGGCTCGACCGCCGAAGCGCAGCAGGGGATCGGTATGTTTGTCGCGCGTCGATTGATCGAGCATGTCAACGCTGGGTCCACTGCGGGCAGCGTGAATTTGCCTGAAATCGCGCTGCCTCCGACGCCGCGCGCGCATCGCTTCCTCCACTTGCATCGCAATCAACCTGGCGTGCTTGCTGCAATCAACGGCATTCTTGCGCGACGCAAGATCAACATCCTTGGTCAGTCGCTGCGCACCGATGACGCAACAGGCTATGTTGTGACAGATGTGAATAAGACCTATGACGATGCAGTGATTGAAGAACTTCGCGCCGTTGCGGGGACAATTCGTTTCCGCGTGCTCTATTGAACTCACCGATTGGAGATTACTCATGCGGATTCATGCCTGGCTGACCGTCCTCTGTCTTTGCGCGTGCTCTGTCAATTCCACCCGCAGTATTGAGCAGCATGAACATGTGCCGCCACGATCTGAGTCGAATCTCTCGGTGAAAGTGGGCGGACAAGCGATTGCGTTCGCGCTGCCGCGGACGGATGGGCGTAGCATCACACTCGGCCCGATAAAGGGAACTGTTTTTCTTCTCGACTTCTGGGCTACATGGTGTGGGCCGTGCCGAGCGGCGATGCCCGTCATGCAGAAGTTGCATGACGAGTATGCAGGGAAGCCCTTCAAGGTCATCGGCGTCAACACATGGGAGCAAGACGCGAGCGCGGCGAAGACCTTCATGGAGAAGCATGGCTACACCTATCCCTGCGTCGTCGGCGGCGATGGACTCGCGCAAGCGTATGGGATCACGGGGATTCCGACGCTTTTGTTGATCAACAAGGACGGCACCATCGCGCTCATCGAGGTTGGGCTCAACGATGCGCTGGGCTCTTCACTGCGCAGCGCGATTGATGCAGCGCTTGCGAAGTGAAGCGTCGAGCAGATCAAAAACTGAGAAGTCGTGCTGCGACCGAGCGAGACTGGTTCGGTATCCTCCCGCCATGCCATTCGCTCCGCGCCATTCATCGTTCGTAGTCCTCGCGCTCACTCTTGCAACGCTCGCTGCCGCGCCTCCAGCACCGAAGCCTGGGTCGAGCAAACAAGCGGTTCCGCCCGCGCCAACTGCCACGCCAACGGCCGCGCCCGCAGCACCGCTCGCCAAGAAACCTCCAGCTCCAACAGCGACCACGCCGTTGCCTGGTCAGCGCGTGAGCGATGCGATTGAGCCTGCAGCAAAGGTGATTCTCGATCGCGCGAGCCAAGTCGCCATGAATATGCGCTGCATTGAAGTCACGACGCGCGGCGAAACGATCGTGTGGACCGATGGCAAGCCGAACCCAATGCCGCTCGGGCCTGAGTGCCATATCTATCTCGAGTTCGTCTTTCGCGAGGCATTGTTCGCACCCAAGATGCGTGTGGAGCTCAAGGAAGGTGGGACGCCTCGTGCGCTCATGGTGTTTGACGGGAAGAATGGGATTCGCCTTGATTTGCCGACCAAACTGTTCCTGACTTCAGGAATTGATTGGTCGTCGGTCGGCGGTGACCTGTTGCCTTCGCTGCCTGGATGGCTGCTCAATGAACGCAGTTACGGTTTGCTTCGACTGACGAAACAGGAGGGCACGGAGCATCTTGGTGAGCGAGCCGCCGCGCGTGTCATTGGCACCGAGACCATTGACGGTCTTGAGTGCGACATCGTGATGTCGGCGATCGACACGACTCAGTACAACCAAGATCCCTCGAGTGCGAAAGCGATCAAGGACGGTTCTGAGTTTGTGCGGATCTTCGAAACTGCGGCGTTTGCGCGGATCGATGGGCTCCCTCGACGCATCGAGTATGCGCCTGAGATTCCAGGACAGGGGCTGAGTGGCGGTGCCGAGCGCGTGCTGCATTACAGCGCTCTCAAGCTCAGTGACACGCTCGATGCAGCCGTCTTTTCTACGGCGGTTCCTGAAGGTTTCACGCGGTTCGTGGCGCCAGCAACACCTGAAGTCGCGCCAGTAGATGCTCCTCCAAGCGTGCCTGAAGAACCGCTGATGCAACGACCGCCAGCAGTGAAGCCGCCGACTCCAACGGCGCCGAAGTAAGCGCGCGTTGATGGACTGAGACGAACCAAGGCTTCAGTTTGTCAGTGCCTCAAGTTACACTCGACGCATGCTTTTGCCTCTCGCGGTGCTGACAGTCACCTTGTCGTTGTGTGCTTCGTTCACTTCAATCGCAAGCGCGCATGCAGTTCCGCCAGGGAATGTCACTGCCAAATCACTGGCGCTTGACGCTGCCACCGCCGCGCGCGCGGGCAACCTTGAACAGTATGTGACGACGCTCGCCGAGACGCTCGACGACGCGATCAAAGGCAAGACTGGCAAAGTCGCCAGCAAGTTCGCGACCTCTGATTCAGGCACGCTCGCGCTCTTGCAATGGCGCTTGCTCGCGCGCATCGGCGCCACTGATCGTGCGGCGCTGGGCACGCAACATCCGAATGAAATGGCATGGTTACTTTCGTCGCGCGAGGCGCTTGAGATGTTTCTCTCGTCTGGCGATGTGCAAGACAATCGTTGGGGTGAAGCCACGCGTGTGCTCTGCACGCTTGCCGCGAAAGACGCAAGTATCATGGACGAGCGCTCGAGCGATGACTTGCCGATCAGGCTTGCGATTGCCACCGCGCTGGTGTTTTCGACTCCTGTGAAGTGCATGGCGGATGGCAGCGACATTGATCCAGTCAAGCGCTACCAGTCGTATCTTGCGTGGGATCGTGAAGGCCTGCTCTTCTCGAGTTTTCATGAGCTCAATGCGTGGGAGTTGCGCTATGTCGTTGGCAGTTGGTCGACCGACGAAGACCTCGTGTGGGCGCGCGCGAATATCAAGCCTGAACTCAAGTTGCGCGAGAAGGTCGGTGACGGCGCGCACATGCTTGCCTACAACGGCGCGAACAAGTCGGGCGTGAGTGTGCAAGCGGGCGCGAAGTTCTACGACAACAAGCCGATGACGATGGCAATCATGCTTGAGTACGGCGGCGTGTGCGGCGCGATCTCGCGCTTTGGCACTTCGATGTCGCAAGCGTTTGGCGTGCCCGCGATGCCAGTCGGTCAACCTGGTCACTGCGCGTTTGTTTGGCAGAAGTCGCCGCACTCGTGGAGCATCAACAACGACATTTCAGGATGGTCCGACAGCGGTTGCCACAGCGGCATCACAATTCCGTGGGGGCAAAGCGCGTGGTTCGTACCGCTGATGCAACTCGCGCAGAGCGACCCCGCGCACTTTGCAGAAAGTGAAGTGCTGCGCTCGTGCGCACTGATTGCGGACTCCGACGCGCGCGCTGCAATTCTCGCGCAAGCGTGCGACGAGTGCCCGCAGAACTTCGCAGCGTGGCAAGAGCGCGTCGTTGCTATGAAAGCTGATGGCGTACGCACGAGCATGACGGAATGGAAGTCAGCATTCAAGAGCGCGGCCGACGCGTTTGTGAATCATCCACGCGCGTTCTCATCGCTGCTGATCTCGGCGCAATCAGAGATGCTTGCCGACAAGCCAACGCCGAAAGCGCGCATTGATTTCGCGATCGACGCCGCGCGCGTGTTTGCAGTGATGGCACGCAACGGCGCTGATGCAACACTCTTGACGGCCGCGCTGCGCGAAGTGCTCGTTGAACAAGCAATGGGTCTCGCAACAAACTCGCAAGCAAGCGCGAAAAATCCAAGCGCGCCCAAAGCCGCACGCGCGCTCGTTGTGGGTGATGACGCAAAGGATGCGACGCTCAACGACACGATCGCGATGAAAGTGATCGATATGACGATCCGTGCCGCAAGCGAATTCGACATCGCTCCAACAGGCAACGCGCATGACGCGTGGGCATCGAGTCTGAGCAGTCTTATCCGTGGTATATCGTGGCAAGCGCCGATTCGCGAAGACGGTTTGCAACGAGTCCAACAAGTGCTCGCAGCGCTCATGGTCAACAAGCGCGAAGGCGATGCTCGTTGGTTTGCTGATCGCATCGTGGAGTCCGCGAAAGCTACGAAAGATGCGGCATTTGAAGCGAAAGCTGTTGAGTTTCGCGCGTCGCTTGGATGAATCTCGCTGGTTGACACTTCTACCCAAAGGATCTCAATGAAGAGGATCGCGATGAAGCGCACCACCACGAATCGCACCACCACGAATCGCGCATTCACCCTCGTCGAAGTGCTCGTCACTCTCGCGATCATCGCGCTGCTCGTTGCGCTCCTCATCGTGGTGATTCCGCAAGTGCAACGGCAATCGCGCAGCAGCGTGTGTTTATCGAATCAACGGCAATTGAACATGGGTTACTCGCTCTACTACAGCGATAACGCGGGCCGCTTCATGGGCGTCGACACGGGCTTCTTCGCATGGGATTGGGTGCAGGGGCAGTCGAATCTCAACGGCCAAGGTTTTGAGACCGAGAATGCGCTGAAACTTGGTCGCATGTTTCCGTATGTCGGTGGTGGCATTGCGACCTATCGCAGCCCGTTCGATCCATTCACGCCGTTTCAGCGCCTTCGCACCTACTCGCTCAATGCCTACATCTCAACAGGCTACGGACCCAATTGGAGTGGACCTCCGACATGGCAAGTGAACACGATGGGGAAGATCGCACAACCTTCTGAGACCATCCTCACCAGTCTTGAATACGACCATCGTGGTTACAACATCAACAGTTTCGGCATCAGCGTGAATGGCGACGGCATCTGGATCGACAAGATTGCGCCGTGGAATCCTGGCCATTGGAACTTTTCGTTTGCTGACGGTTCAGTCAGTTCGTACGCGCATGCAGGTAGGCAAGACATCGTCGACTACTACATGACCTTGCCCGTAAACGGCGTCTACTGGCCTGGACCCGACTACGAATGGCTCAGACGACATCTCGCGCCGAGTCTCTTTGAGTGATCGCCAAGAGCGTCCCTTCGCTTCCCCGTGGGAACCACTGATTTTCTCGCAGTAACTTTGCGATTACGCGCGGTGTTTTGTTGACATCGACCCCGTGGTGAGTCATTGTATAAGGATGCACCTTCTGACTACCAAATCGTCGCGTACGCGGCGCCGAGCGTTCACGCTTGTCGAAGTCCTCGTCACGATCGCGATCATCTCGCTGCTCGTCGCGCTCATCATCGTGACGATCCCGCAAGTGCAACGGCAATCGCGAAGCAGCGTGTGCCTGTCGAACCAACGACAACTCACGATGGGCTTCACGCTCTACTACACCGACAACGCTGGACGCTTCATGGGCGTCGACACGGGTCTCACTGCGTGGGATTGGGTGCAGGGGCAATCGAACTTGACGGGGCAGGGATACGAAACAGAGAACGCGATCAAGAAGGGTCGCATGTATCCGTATATCGACAACTTCGCGACATATCGCAGTCCGTTCGATCCGTTCACTCCGTATCAGCGCTTGCGCACCTACTCGTTCAACGCGTTTATCTCAACGGGTGAAGGTCCAGGTTGGGGCGGTCCACCGAACTGGCAAGTGAACACGATGGGCAAGATTCCACTGCCATCGGAGACGATCATCACCAGTCTTGAGTACGACCATCGTGGCTACAACATCAACGGATTCGGCATCAGCATCACAGGCAACGCAAATTGGGTTGACAAGATCGCCCCGTGGCATCCTGGCTATTTCAACTTCTCGTTTGCGGATGGCTCAGTGCTGTCGTATCGCTACATGGCCCGTCAAGACACGGTCGACTACTACATGACTCTTCCGCAGAACGACATCTACTGGCCAGGCCCTGACTACGAGTGGCTTCGTAGGCATCTCGCACCTGGGATGTTCCAATGATGAAACTCTTGCTTCTCGGTGTGAGCGCGACAACGATCGCGGTGTCGCTTGTCTGTGGATTTGTTGGCTGCGGTGATGACCGCAATTACCCGAAAGGGTTTCTTGAAGAGGCTGCGAAAGAAGCGCCTGCTGCCGCTGCAACGCCGAAAGCCGCGGCGCCTGATGAGGCATCTACGGCAGCGGCGAGTGCTTTCGGGGGCAATTCGAACGCGCGGCGTACTCCAGTTGAACGACCCACGACAGACGGTCTCGTCACTGAGCCGGTTGTAGAGGTGCCTGAAATTGTGGTTGAGGAGCTCGCCGTGGAATTGAATCTCGCCGCGCCCGCCATCGTTGCGGTTGCTGCGGGTGAAGAGCCGTTTCAGATACTCGCGCGCAGTTCGAAGTTTGATGAATTTCGTCGCAAGGCGGGTCGGTACATCCAATTGCGCGGAGAGCTGTTGCCATACGGCAAGCTGCTCGCTGAAGGCGCCGCGACGCCATCACAACGCGCGACGCACAATCGCATCGAGCACGCTGCAGAACTCGCGTTCAAACCGCTCAACGCATACATGTGGGATGAGCGTTGGACGGAAGCAGATCGCGCTGCCATGGGTTGGATTTTGTACGGCAGCATGCAGCAGGCACAGACTCCTTAAGTTCGCGCCCCCAACGCGCGAGGTAGGCTGCGCGGATGATTCTTGCGCTGCTTGCGTCGGTGGGTGTGATCGCGTCGTCCGTCAATTCACATTCGGTTGATGATCGATCGCTCGACGCGATGCGCAGTGCGCTCGCGCAGGTGCGAATTCGCGCGGACGAACTCGACAAGGTCAATCACCGTCCTGTTGGTCCGCGCAGATGGATCGATGGTTCGCACTTGGTCTATCGCACGACCGCTGCTGATGGCGCGCAACAGTGGTGGAGTGCCGACGCAACACTTGAAGGCGAACGCGCGCGCACGCCGCTTGCGAGCGAGCCGCCGCAAGCGCCGCCACTTCACACTGATGGTGCAGGCGCTGTGGATCACGCGGATCACGCGGACAAGACATCAGATCTTCCCGTGTATGAGTTTTCGCGCGAGGAACAGAACATCGTCGTGCGTGTTGGTGCGGTTGAGATCTATCGAACCACCGATGGCGTGAAAGACGATGGCTACTCAGGCGGCGAATGGACTTCGCCGACGCGCGATGCGTTTCTGCTCATGAAGGTTCGTCGCGGCGCGCAACATCAAGTGCAGCTCATCGAAGCATCGCCTTCGGATCGACTTGAACCCAAGCTGCGCACGCTTGACTACACCAAGCCTGGAGACGCAATCAATGTGTCTACACCGCATCTCTTTCGAGTGGAACGCGATGCGACCGCAGTGGGCGGCGCGCGCGTGCATGAAATCGCGCTCGACAGCGAGAGATTCAGCAAGATGTGGTCGGTTGAGGTCATTCGCTTTGTAGCGAACGGGCGTGAAATCGCGCTGCTGTGTAATGAACGCGGACACAAGTCGGTGTCGCTGCTTGCGATGGATCTCAGCACCGGCGCCATGCGCGTGATCGCCTCCGAGTCGTTCGATACCTTCGTCGATTACACCAACAAGATCTGGATGCACTGGCTTGACTCGGCGTCTGAGTTGTTGTGGATGAGCGAGCGCGATGGATGGAATCATCTGTATGTGATTGATGTCGCAACGGGCGCGGTGAAGCGACAGTTGACGAAGGGCGAATGGGTTGTGCGTCGAGTGCATCATGTTGATGACGCCGCGCGAACGATCGACATCGCGCTGATGGGCCGCGATCCGCTGCAAGATCCCTATCACACGCATCACGCGCGAGTGAACATCGATTCAGGCGCGCTCACCATGCTCACATCGGGTGATGGAACATGTCGCGTTGATTTCTCGCCTGATCGAAGCGCGTTGGTGTGCGTGCGCTCGCGTGCGGACTTGCCGTCTGTGTGGGAGTTGCGTCGTACGAGCGATGGCGCGGTGGTTGTTGAACTTGGTGCTGCTGATCCGCAAGCGTTGCGCGCGGCGGGTTGGACAGCGCCGCAACGCTTCACTGCGAAAGGTCGCGATGGAGTCACCGACATCTATGGTCTGGTCTTTCGTCCGTCGAATTTCGATCCGACCAAGAAGTATCCCGTCATCGAAAACATCTACGCAGGTCCGCACGATCAACATGTTCCGAAAGGATTTGAGCTCAGGAGTCGCTCGCGTGATTACGCGGAACTCGGCGCAATCGTCGTGCAGATCGACGGCATGGGCACGAATTGGCGATCGAAAGCGTTTCACGATGTGTGCTACAAAAACCTCAAAGACTCGGGGTTTCCCGATCGAATCGCCTGGATCAAAGCGCTTGCCGCAACGGATCCTTCGCTCGATCTTTCGCGCGTAGGCATCTTCGGCGGCAGCGCGGGTGGACAGAGTGCGATGCGCGCGGTGCTCGATCACGCGGATTTCTATTCAGTTGCGGCGGCGGATTGCGGTTGTCACGACAATCGCATGGACAAGATTTGGTGGAACGAACAATGGATGGGTTGGCCTATCGATGCGAGTTACGCGCTGAACTCGAATCTTGTCGATGCGGCGAAACTGAATGGCGCGTTGATGCTGAGCGTCGGTGGGTTGGATGAGAATGTCGATCCGTCGTCGACGATGCAAGTTGCGCAAGCGCTTATCGACGCGGGCAAAGACTTCGAACTGCTGGTGATTCCCGATGCGGGTCATGGTTGCGCGGAGACGGAGTATGGGAATCTGCGTCGCGCGCGTTTTCTTTTCGAGAAGCTGCACGCGATGCCGATCGCAGTTGCGATCGCAGTTCCAACACCGCGGCCCAACATCGTGTTCATCATGAGCGATGATCACTGCAAGCAAGCGATTTCGTGCTACGGCGCGAGTGCGGCGCCAACACTCATCACTACGCCAGGCATTGATCGCATCGCGCGCGAAGGCATGCGCTTTGATCGCTCGAGCGTGACCAACGCAATCTGCGGACCTTCACGCGCGGTCATGTTGACGGGCAAGCACAGTCACATGAACGGCTTCGCGCGCAACGATCAGCGCTTCGACAACACGCAGCAGACTTTCCCAAAACTCCTTCGCGCCGCGGGATATCGCACGGAAGTCGTCGGCAAGTGGCATCTCGAAAGCGCGCCGACAGGATTCGATCACTTCGATGTGTTGGTTGGTCAAGGCGACTATTGGAACCCGACCTTTCTCACCGATGGCGTGCAAGCGTCGCGCGAAGGGCATGTCACCGATCTCATCCATGCGAGCGCGATCAATCGACTCGATGCGCTCGCGCAAGGCGCGCGAGCGGGGAAGCCCTTCGCGTTGCTCGTGCATCACAAAGCACCTCATCGAAACTGGATGCCGCTGCCTCGGCACCTTGGGCTGTTTGCCAACGCGGTGATCCCAGAGCCGCCCACGCTTTTCGATCGTTGGACTGGTCGAAGCGCCGCGAGCTCGATGCAGCGTATGCAGATCGATCGCGATCTCAGTTGGGACTACGACCTCAAGGTTCCTGCGCGGTCGCTGTTTCCTGATCAGGCGATTCGTCCGCAAGATCAATGGATGTTGAATGAACTCGCGCGATTGCCCGCCGACACGCGCGACCTTCTCAATGATGCCTATCGCAGCGAGAACGAAGCGCTCTTCGCTCAGTTCAACTCGATGGACGCGCACGCGCAAACGAGTGGGAAGGTTCAGCGCGACGCCAAGGATTACCTTCGCACCGCGCAAGGCGTGGACGATTCCGTCGGCGGGATCCTCAGCGAACTCGATCGACTGGGCGTGTCGGACAACACGATTGTTATCTACACCAGCGATCAGGGTTGGTTCCTCGGTGAGCACGGATGGTTTGATAAACGATGGATGTATGAGGAAAGTTTTCGAATGCCCTTGGTCGTTCGTTGGCCAGGCACTGTGAAGGCCGGCGTTACTTCGCAGGCGCTCGTGCAGAACATCGACTTTGCGCCGACCTTTCTCGAAGCAGCGGGAGTGCCAATTCCTGCGGATATGCAGGGGAAAAGCATGCTCGCGCTGCTGCGTGACGGGGGCGTTGAGCGGGAGCGGTTTCGCGACGCGGTGTACTACCGCTTCGAGGAGTCCAAGGGTCCGCACACGGTCCCGCGTCACGAAGGCGTGGCGACGAGCAAGTACAAGTTGATTCGGTTCGTCGACCTCCTTGATCCAGCGACTAGTCAAGCCACGGTCGAGTTGTACGACCTTGAACTCGACGCGGATGAGATGACCAATCGCGCCGCCGATCCGGCCTTTGCGGAGGTTCGCGCGCAACTGCTCGCTCGGCTTGACGCACTGCGAGCGGAGTATCAACTGCCAGCGGAGGCTCCTACGAATTCCGCCGTCATTGCACCTTGACGAGACGCGCTGCGCAGGTACGCTCTTGCCTCGTCAAGCGACGGAGAATTCGTGAACGCAATGGAAATGCACTTGCATGGTGGCAAGTGCGGGCGTGTCATGTCGTCGATTGAGATACGCATGGAGGCGTCATGACCAATTCAAGTAGAGCGCGCAATAGTGGTGGGGCGAATGGTGATTCAAACGAAGGATCGAGCGACGATCGTCCTCGAGGCGCGCTGTCGCGTCTTGCAGGTTGGATCGCGCGACCTGGCACGGGGATTTTTCTGCTTGGTGCAACGCTCGCGTTTGGCGTGCTCGGTGCGAGCGACACGCTTGGCCGCGCGCTGCGCACCATGAACCAAGACAATGTGATCAGCGTGAAGGGTGTCGCAGAAATCGATGTGACGAGCGACACCGCTGCGTGGTGGGGCAAGGTGCGCGCGCGCGCCGCGACGCTTCCTGAGGCGTATGTTGAGCTCGAGAAATCAATGGCGGCGCTGCGCACATTCGTGCTGTCGAAAGGAATCGACGCTGACACGATCACGGTCGAAAGCGTCGACATGAGTCAACAGTTCAAGCGCGATGAGAAGGGCAATCACACCAAAGAGGTCGAGGGGTATGTGCTTTCGCAGAGCCTCGGTTTCGCGTCGAGCAATGTGCTAGTTGTGCGCACGATTTCTAACGAAGCAACCGCGCTCATCAAAGACGGTGTCGAAGTGGAGAGCGGCAGTCCTGTCTTCAAAGTCACTTCGATTGAGAAGACCAAACTCGAACTACTTGAGAAGGCGACGGCGAATGCGTTCGAGCGCGCGCAAGTACTCGCGCGCGGATCAGGCAGCGGCGTGGGCGCGTTGGTGAGCGCGTCGCAGGGCGTCTATCAAATCATCTCGCGTGGTTCAACGAGTTCGAGTGATTACGGCGAGTACGACACGAGCGCGATCGACAAGACCGCGCGCGTAGTGGTCACGCTGGAATACGCGGTGCGTTGAGCGCGTTTACGAACTCCACAGCGCGAGCAGTCTGGAGAGATCACTCGCTCCAATGCTGCCATCGCCGTCGAAATCGCACGCGCAGAAACCAGTGACAGGATCAGGGTCCGCACACGGTCCCCACACCGAAAGCAGGATCGAAAGATCTGCAGCGCCAATCGTGCCGTCGAGATTCAAATCCTCGGCGGCGCGATTTTTCATGGCCGCCGCGAGCGTAGAAATCATGCCGTAGCCGCGGATAAACAGGGGATCTGTCAGTCCAGTCGCTGCGAAATCGTTGGCGGTTGTCGTGAGCGCATCACGCACGCCTGTGACAGTGAGATCAGTGCGTGCTTGCATGAGCAGAGCGGTCGCGCCTGCAACAAGCGGCGTGGAAAGACTCGTGCCGCTCACGCCTTGGTATCCCGTGGCATTGGTGGAATGCACGCTCGCCACGCCGATGCCCCGCGCCAGTACTTCAGGCTTGACTCGACCATCAAACGATGGACCATCACTCGAGAACCCCGCGATCACTCCATCGCCGCCAGCGGCGCCACAAGTGATCACTTCCAACGCATCGGCAGGCGCGATGAGGGTGAGCGTTGCAGGGTTTGCATCGTGACCCGCGTTGCCCGCAGCGGTAAGGCACACAAGACCATTCGCCGTCGCAATGT
>QWPU01000010.1:13711-22956 GCA_003671065.1 Planctomycetota bacterium
CGCAATGTTGACCGCGCGCGTCGTGATCGCCGTGACGCCGTCAAGATCTTCAGGCGTGTACCAATCGATGTAGCCGAGCGAACTCGTCGCGAGATCCGCGCCGTTGGCTTCGATGAACTCAAGTCCAGCCACATAGTAATCCTCTTCGACGACGGTTTCGGTTTCGTACACCTCAGTCTTTGCGAGCACGAATTTCGCGGCAAACGCAGAGCCAATCGCAGTCCCTGGCACATACGCAGCCATCGTGCCGAGAATCCATGTGCCGTGTTTGTGTTGCTCGGGATAGTCGCCTTCTTCGATGCCTGTGTTGCCATCGTTGGAGACGAAGTCCCATTCAGCGATCACATCGAGTGGATGTTCAACTGAGTGAAACGCTTCATGCACGCGATTGAAGCCCGTGTCGAGAATGCCGATGATCATGCCTTCGCCGTGATAGCCACGCGTGTGCATGCTTGGCACTGTGATCTGCATGAGTTGATCGGTCATGTAGCCGTAGTTCAGTGCGGCAACTCCGCCTTGCGGTTCAATTGGTTCTTCGCAGACGACATCGATGCGATGCGAAGTGTGCAACGGCGTGATCGCGCGCACAAACGGCAGCCGTTCGATCGCGCGCAATTGCGCATCAGTCGCGCTGACGCTCACGGCGTTAAGCCAGCGACTTTGCACGCGAATAGTTGCGCCTGTGTTGTTGAGCGCGGTGAGTCGCGCAGCTGCGATGGGAAGATCACGCGCGTCAATGAGTCCTGGAGCGGTGCGCAACGCGGCGCGCCGAGCAAGTGCGCGAGGAGTCAGCGGAGTGTCGCTTGCACGCACGCCGTTCTTGGTCAACGGTTTCGCCGCCAATTCAATCCACATGATGTGCGGCACTGGGCTAGCGGCCGTGGGTGGAGTCGAAATCGAAACAAGGGCGTTCGCAAGCAGTGCACTGAGAATCATGCACGGAACATACTTCAGTTTCCGCAACTATCAAGCAAACTTTCTGCCGTTTCGTCACACGATCATCCAACGAATCGCGATCAACGAACCGCCTGCGAGCACGATCCACAACAGTGCGGCTTGCACGAGCGCTCGCCAACCAACGCTCTTCAACGCACTTCGCGAGAGCCCAGTTCCAATGAGAAACAGGGCGATTTGAAAGCCAATGCCCGAAATGAATGCAATGTTGCCTTCGTATGCCTTCATCTGTGGCAACGCAGTGCGGCATGCACTCGCGCCCAGGAACGCGAGAATGAACCATGGGAATGGCGACTTCTTCCCTGTCGCAGACTGGTCACTCATGAAGCGACCCGCCAAGATCGCGAGCGGTGTGATCCAGATAACGCGCGTGAGTTTCACAATCGTTGCAGTGTCGAACGCTTCCGCGCCGTATTCCTTCGCGGCGCCGCCGACCGATGCGATGTCATGAAGCGCGACGCCAGCCCATTGTCCGAACTGCACTTCAGTAAGCCCAAGCGCGTGACCAATTGCGGGAAGCGTCCACAGACCGATGGCGTTGAGCATAAAGATCGCGCCAGTTGCGACCGCCATGTTTGATGTGCTCGCGCCGATGCTCGCGCCGATTGCAACGATTGCGCTTCCGCCGCAGATCGCGGTGCCTGATGTGACGAGTGTGGAGATTTCGCGACCAGTGCGCAGGAGCTTTCCGAGCAGCAGACCAATCGCGATCGCGCCGACAATCGTGCCGACCGCGAGCGCGAGTCCGCTGATCGCGCTTTCGGCGAGCACATTCAAATCAAGGCGAAATCCCAGCAGTACCACGCACGCTTGGATCAGCCATTTCGAAACGAACTTGCTTTCTTTCGACCACACACTCACGCCGCACAGCGCAAGCGCGATGCCAAGCACAAGTGCGAAGTCCGCGCGCGACCACGGTCCTGCAGCGGCGATGAGCGCTGCGAGCAACAGCATCTTGGGTGCGAGCAGCGCAGTTCGAATGGGCGGTGTTGGCGTAATCGTTGCAGTCACAATGTCGTCGCCAAGGGTAACGCTGCAGCGTCGCAGGCGTTGAAGCGCGCGCTGCGAGTCATCATCGCGATTTGATGCGCGTGAAATCGCAGATGTCGAACAAGCAACACAGGACAAAGCAACACAGGACAGGCAAGCGGCGGCAACGGCGGCTGGCTAGCCCATTCGACAGGAGCAGTTGCTTCATGCGGGCCGTGAAACGTCGCCAGCACAAACCGTCGTCATAAACCCACGTCAAAAACCCTCGTCAAAAACCCTCGTCAAAAACCGAGATTGAGCCCAGTTGGGACCGACTCGTCACAGGGGGCGAAGCGCCAGAATCCGAGCACACAGAGGCGTCCCGTCGAGGGCACGCGGCCGACCGCGAGATGCATCGGCGCTCGGGTGCCATCATGAAAGGTGAGTGCGATGCCAATGGACACGGTCTCTGCGGTTCTGTCGAACAGTTCGCCGCCCGCTTCTTCCGCGCTGCCCAACTCACGGACGCCGCTGGCGACCGAATGAGTGTGCCAGAAACTGGAGGCGTACCCGAGCGGATGGCCGACGCCAAGTTCGGCGGGTTCACTCACGGTTCCGAGGGCGCAATCGACCACGATTCCCGCGTGGGAAGGATCATGGAGCACACCATTCGCACGGTTTCCCATTGGGTCGCCCGCAGCGAGCGACGCGCGTGCGCCTTCGAGGTTGCCCGCGGCGTACTCATCCATTGTGAGTGCCGAGGGGAGATCGCCTTCACCCAGACGCCACTGGATGTAGCTCTCTGGATCGGCGAAGCAGCGTTCGGCAACGAAGCGCGCAGCGAGCGCGGCGATCGCGTCCGCGTGGAGGCCGATGCCACTAGGCGCAAGGCGGGCGCGGAGGCTTGCCGCGATCGCTAAGCGCAGTGTGTATTCATCAAACCCATACGAGTCGAGCGAGGCGAGTTGTTGCGCGCAGTCGATCGTCACAGCACTCGCATCGGCGCGCGGGAGGATTTCGCGCGAGATCACGTGGTATGCCGCGAATGCCGCTCCAAAACCGAGCGCGACAGCACCCAGAGTTGCGACGCCACTTCGTCCGCGGCGAAGAACGACAGCGTGCTGTGCGTGCGTGCGTGGTGCGGCGATGGGAGCCGCGTTCAACAAGCGCTTCGATTGGCTCATGTGTCTCATGATGTGTCTAATGATGTGTCTCATGATGAAATTCCTCCAAAGGTGACGCAGTCAGGTGCTTGCATGCAGTCGCAGATGAAGACAATGCTCGTCCCACTCGTCTGCTGGTAGCAGCAGCGAAAGTGATACGGGTTTGCGAGAATCAGTACACAGCCGAGAAACGACGATGTGAAAAGTGCGCAAAATCTCGCGCACCCATGAGGCGAATTGCTCCAGCGAAGTGGGGTGCGGTGCCGCTGCCTCGGGACGGATGCGAGTTGGAGATCTTTCCCGAGCGCTCTATGTTCGTCGATCATTCAATCAATGTATCTAGATAGGGGGGGGGAAATGGCAATAATCGGCGGTGGAAAATGCAAAATATTTCCGGCAAGCGTCGACGGTAGATAGATTCAAATAAGACGACGCTCATCGAGACAACTCGATGCGGGCTTGGTCGACATCGAGCAGCCGCTCTCGCCGAGTGCCGCAGTGTGAGCCAATGCGCGATTATCGCTGAGCGCGCCATCGTGTTTCATCAGCCTCACGCATGGGGACCAACTAGTCCGGGCATCGAACCGTTCAGCGCCATTTGTCGAGGCGATTGAAAACGAGCGTTTTTCCCACGATTCTTCACTCGTTCGCGCGGCGCTCGCGACGAACGCCCTCGTCGTCGTTCCTCCTTGACTCACAGACGCCTGCACATTGATCAATGAATTTCTGACATTGAATGCTGTGTTTCGAGGACTTTCCTGTATGCTTTCTGCATGTCGGCAGGCGAAGATTTCACAGTGCTACT
This sequence comes from Planctomycetota bacterium, assembly GCA_003671065.1. Lineage (GTDB taxonomy): Bacteria > Planctomycetota > Phycisphaerae > Phycisphaerales > SM1A02 > QWPT01. The sequence goes on from QWPU01000010.1 coordinate 17,603, forward strand.
CCAGCGTGCAAGCGGAGGAGATCGAACCGCTCAGTCGGCGGTGTGGCAAAGTGCCTACGACGAATTGCATGTGATGGCGCAGGGGATCCGCTCGACATTTGGCTCGCGCAAGGGCTATGTCCCGAGCCCGACGACCGTCATTCATGAGGCCTTTCTCAAGGCGTTCGGCACGACGGGCGTATGCGATTGGGAGAACCGCGCACACTTCTTTGGAACGCTTGCTCGCGCGATGGGGCAAGTGCTCGTGGATTGGAAGCGCACCGATACGCGGCTGAAACGCGGTGGCGTGAGCGCCACAGGGTCGCTCGGTGACTTCGCGGGTTCGATCCCAGATTTGAAGCCACTCGACGACTTTGACGCCGCCATGCGCGAACTAAGCCCGCACTTGGTCGCCGTGCTCGAACAGTTACAAATCGATGCGCCTGAAATCGCAGATGTCGTATGGCTTCGATATGTCGCAGGCCTTCGACTCAACACGACCTCTGTCATTCTTGGGATCAGGCCCCGCACAGTCAGCAAGCGATGGAACCTCGGCCGCGCGCACTTGCGCTCGACGCTGCGCAAGGCGATGGAATCCGATCTGCGCGAGACAACTGTTGTCTGAGTCAGCAGCCAGCGGCACTACGACCCTGCGAGGGAATCCGTGCAATGACTGACGAAACGCCGCTGACGCCGCTGACGCCGCTCACGCCACTTACGCCGATGCGTACTCGCTCACCGAACGCGATTCCGCTCACGCAACTTGCAGAGTTGTTCGACGAAGCGCTCACGCTCGACACACTTGCGCGTGAAGACTATCTGCGTGCGCTGGCGGAGAAAGATCCTGCGTGCGCGCTTGAACTGCGTGAATTACTCGCAGAATTGCCTGATCCTGAGTTCCCGCCGCACGAGGGTGAGGAGGATGAGGACATCGAACCTGAACCGTTTCTTGGTGAACCCTCGATCGGCGAAATCATCGGAGGCTGCACGCTCACCGCAGTACTCGGTCGTGGTGGCGCCGGAACTGTGTTTGCGGCGGATCAACATGAACCCGCACGAAAAGTCGCTGTGAAAGTGCTGCGCACAGGCAACGCGCGCAAGAGCCAGTTGCGTCGCTTTCGTCTTGAAGCGTTTGCGCTCGGACGGTTGGAACATCCTGCGATTGCGCGCATTTACTCATCAGGCGTTGTGCAACGCGAAGGCGCGGATGTGCCTTACATCGTGATGGAGCGCGTTGAAGGCGCGGTGACATTTGTGGAATGGGCGCGTGACGCGAAGTATTGGAAGCATGAATCGCGCGACTATCGCCGCCTCGCCGAAGCGATGGCAAATGTGTGCGAAGGCATGCATCGTGGTCACAGTCGCGGCGTGATGCATCGTGATCTCAAGCCATCGAACATCCTTATGGATCGCGATGGCGCGCCCCGCATCATTGACTTCGGCATCGCGCGTTTACTTGACCAAAGCGGCGACGCGCTCGAAGACACGCAAGCAGGCGCGATCATCGGCACGCCTTCGTACATGGCGCCCGAGCAGTTTGTCGGCGTGACGAGCGATCTCGATCTGCGCGTCGACATTCACGCGCTCGGCGTGCTGTTCTATGAAGCACTCGCAGGCAACCGACCCTACGACATTCCGCGTCACCTCTACTTCAACGCGGCGCGCATCATCGAGTCAACGCATCCGCCAGAGTTGCACTCGCGCGATTCGCGGATTCCCAGCGATCTCTCGGCGATTGTGGCGAAAGCAATGGCGAAGGATCGCGCGCATCGCTACCAAAGCATGGCGGAATTCGCCGATGATTTGCGGGCGTTTATCGCTGGTCGCGCGGTGCGTGCACGACCTGAAACGAGTGCGCAACGGTTCGTGCGTTTCGTGCGACGCAATCCCGCGTGGTCGAGCGCCATCACGGTGATCGTGTTCGCACTGTTTGCTGCGACAGCGTTTTCAACATGGCAGTGGAAGGGCGCAACTCATGCACTCATGCTCGCACAACTCGCGCGCGCGGTGACGGCGGCGGAGTCGAACAACATCGTCGAAGCAGTGAACTTGCAAGCGGAGTTTTCCAGCACGCTGGATCCGCGTTTGTCTGGCTTCATCATCACGCCCATTGATCGCAAAGTGTTGACGGTTCCCTACGAGTCAACGACCAATCATCTCATGGCGGGCGCGATCTCACCTGATGGTTCGACCTGGCTTGCAAGCGCAGACGGCAGCGACACGATTCATATCGTGGACCTCAACAACAACACCACGAAAAGTATTCGGCTCGGAACTGATGCGAATCTCAACTGGGCTGTTGGGTTCTCGCGTGATGGCGCGCACATGTACGCCGCCAATCCAAAGGGTCTTTTCGAGTTTGACCGTGAAGGCAATGTGCGCCACTTTCTCAAGGAAGACATGGGCCAAGCGCGCGGACTTGAGGTGAGCGCGGATGGAACGACTATCTACACGCTTGGTGGAAGCAGTTGGCTGGTGCGCTGTAATGTGGATGGCACTGGCGACACATTGTTGTTGAAACTTCCTCTCGGGGCCAGCATCGGAGCTCTGGTGTCGGACGGGCATGAGCGAATGTTTGCCGTAGCCGGGAGTTCGTTTTTGCATGCGATCACGCTCGAATCTGCCGCGGAGGTTGCTCCTGGAGAATTTCCGAAGGCTTCACTTGCGCAGGCGTTTAAGTCTCCCGCGGAAGGCGGCGCGTCGGTCGCGCTTTCTGCAGACGGATCAACCGTTGCCTTTGGTACGAGCGATGGGTATGTGCGTCTACTCGATGCGGTGACGGGCGCGGAGTTGCGTTCTATTCGCACGCGGCATCAACCGCGCACCTTGCAGTTCTCACCAAGTGGTCGCTATCTCTTCGCGGGTGATCGCGGAGGGCGCGTGCATCGCATCGCGCTTGATGGCATTGGTGACAGTATTGCGGACGGCATTTCCGAACACGATGTGCAGAGCTTTCGCACATCCGAACCCGTGTGGGCGCTCGGCGCACGCAACGACACTGAGGCGGTTGCAAACATCGGCCAACAGATTGTGCGTGTTGATTTCTCTCGACGATGGTCGAGCACGCCTCCGCAGTTTCCAAGGGGGAGTTTCCTACGGTCCGCTTCGTTTGATGGGCAACGCGTGCGCGCGATCGGCAGTGATGGAATCGTGCGCGAACTCGATCTTGATCGTGGATCGTGGGAGGATCTCGCACTTGGCGACATGCAAGTGAAGAGTCCTATGGCGGGCGCTTTGAGCGAGAACGGGCGTTTCGCCGCAGTATTCGATGGGTCGACGCTCACCATGCGCGAGCTTTCGAGCGGTGCTTCGACGATGTGCGCAGTGACAGCCGCGTTGAACAGCCCATCGCTGTGGTGGAATCCGAGCGCAACGCGTCTGGCGCTCGCCTCGCAAGAAGGCTTGCGCCTCTTCGCGCGTGATGGAACACCCATCGGGCAACCAATCGCGTTTCCTCAGAAGCCGTTGTCCATTGCGTGGCTGAGCGATGATCGATGTGTGGCCAACTACCTAGCCCAAGAGTATCGCGCGCAGGACTGCACGATTCAAGGAGACACGGTCAGTGTGAATGACGTTTCTGCGTCGGGATTCATGGTGCTGCGCAGCCAGAATCGTTGGATTGCGCTGAGCCTGAACGGCTCCATTGAAGTGAGCGTGCCCGATCAACCGAATGCTCGGCGTCCACCGCCTCTTGAGTATGGCATACAGCTGGTCGGTCACGACGATATGGCTCGATGCGTCAGCATTTCTCCTGATGGCGTGTGGCTCGCTTCAGGTGGATTTGATGGCAAGGTGCGGCTATTCAACCTCGCGTCGCAAGAATGCTTCCTCAGACTCACTGCGTTTGATACAGGAGTGGAGATGGTGCGATGGTCGCCCGATGGAAAGTCGTTGCTTTGCGTTGATTATGGGGGGAGACTTCGCTACTACGACTCGGTCAGTCGCGGCGAACGATTTGAAAATTCGCGTGGAGAGATGACCGAACCAACGCGCGAGTCGCCGACTGCTCGCTGAAGTACTCGTCGCGAACACTCACACTTCAGTCGCATATCCACGGCCCGCATACGGCCAGTATCCACCGCGCATGTTGAGAGCGGTCAAGCCGTGACGCGCTAAGTACGCCGCCCTGAGGTTGGCGCGTATGCAGCGTTCGCGAGAGAGCATGCATCAGCAGACACAGATGGTGACGATGTCGGCGCGCCCCTCTGTCACATGGTGCATGCGCTGACGGTGCATGCGCTGACGGAGAATCGATATGGACTCGTGCGTGCGATCGCGTCTACGAGGAACCGTGTTCGGAACAGGGGTACATCACGGTTCGCGTAGCTCAAGTTCAAAGTTGAGTGTCTCGAACTCGATGGGTGTTCCATTCTCCGTCGTCGTGTTCAGCTGCGCCGCCAGCCCGGTGAGGTCGAGGCGGAACCGACTGCCGATGGCAGGTATGGAGGCGAGTTCGACGGGAACGATCGCAAGGCCGAGCGCAACTCCCGAACTCAACCGGACATACTCCCACGGGGAGGGCGGTGCTCGATCGAGCTCAGGATTCGGTTCAGGCCACGCGATTCCACGCTCTTGCGTTGATAGCGTCAGGCGCTGGCCGCTACGCGGGTCAAAGGCGTCGACGCGCGAAATCGTGCCACTGGCGCGCCGAAGGCTGTGTGCAACCTCGCGAACCTCGCCATGTGGCCCCACAACCGCAAGAATCAAATGAATCTGGACGCAGTAACCGGCGCTGCCTCGATGAGTCTCGCGTTGCGCGACCACCGCAGGGGCGTCGCTCGCGATTGCGAAGGGCCAGCCGGTGAATGCATCGACGACTGGTCCGACCAACCCCACCGGCATAACGCTCACTTTGCTGGTGAAGTCAACGGATTCTGCAGGTCGGCCTGGCGCATTCGTCCGCGCGGTTCGCCATGACTCGGCGTCGATGACTTGCTGCGACGAAGGCGTCGGCGCTGCAAGTTCAGACAGTGGTGGGACTGGCGCGCGATAGCAAGCTGCGATGAGAAGGCCTGCAGCGATTGCGCCGCGTCGAAGGGTCAAACGGCCACAGAAGATTGTGCACGAGAGCAGCACACGCAGAAGGGGAGCGCCTGTTAAACGCGAGCGATGTGTTGCGGTTGGGTTTCGTCGCATAGTCACGGCCGCGGCTCCTGTGGAATGAACGGACCGCCGGGCTTCACACAGGCCAGCGCGCTCTGTGTGTGGGTCAGTTGCGACGCGACGCCAGGCGTCGTGTAGTAATCCGTTCCGTTCCGTTCCGTTCCGTTCCACGTCATCGCGCAATCCTTTGTTGTGCTTGGTTCGTTTGTCGGTTGCGCGACGCGGCGTAGCGGAAAACGGCAGGAGGTTACTGTTGCCTGTGCGATGATTGC
>QWPU01000010.1:22966-23350 GCA_003671065.1 Planctomycetota bacterium
CGCAACACCCTAACGCGTAGTTGATACAGCACGCCTCGCACGGATTGGCACAGCCTTCCGCTCTCCAACTCCACATCGTGTCGTACGCCGCGCAGATTCTTTCGCAGCAGCCAATGAGGTCTGTGCCGCTGCCGGCTTCACACAGGCCCGCGAACTGGTGCGCTTCAAATTCGCTGCAGAGGGACCAGAGCAGGAACCACCCTTGGCGATTGAATGTCGCACAGGGGATTGAACCGTCGAAGAATCCCGCGGCACACGCCTGCGCGACATGGACCAACTCGTGGGCGAGGGTTCCGCAGAGATCAGGTGAGCTCGTGTTGAGCAATATTGCAGCATGCCTAGGGCTTGAGGAAGAGCAGTAGAGATGTACCTTTCCTAGTGCAT
>QWPU01000100.1 GCA_003671065.1 Planctomycetota bacterium
GATTATCGGTTCCGCAACCCCGCACTGCTCACGCAAGCGCTGATTCCCGCATCGGTCGCCGACGCGCGTGTTGAGAGCAACGAACGCCTCGAATTTCTTGGGGACGCGATTCTCGGCGCGGTCGTGTGCGAGCATCTTTACAAACGCTTCCCCGAGGAGCTCGAAGGTGGGCTTACAAAGATTAAGTCGAACGCGGTGAGCCGACGGGTTTGCGCTGATATCGCGATCGAACTCGGGTTTGCCGATGCGGTGAGACTCGGCAAGGGCATGGGCGATCGCACGCTGCTTCCTGTGTCGCTTCTTGCGGCGTTGTTTGAGTCAATCATCGGCGCGATTTATCTTGACGCGGGCATGGACCCTGCGCGAGCTTTCATCATTCGGTGCTTGAATGATCGCATCGATGAATCAGCGCGACTTGGACATCAGCAGAATTTCAAGAGTGTTCTGCAGCAATCACTTCAACGCAAATCCCTCGGCTCGCCGATCTACATTGTGCTTCATGAACCTGGTCCAGATCACGCAAAGAACTTTGAGATCTGCGTGGAACTTGGAGCTCGCCGCTTCCCCGGTTGCTGGTCGCTCAGCAAGAAATCAGCGGAGCAATTGGCCGCGCTTGAAGCGTTAGTTGAGCTTGGAATGGTGGAGCGAGGCGAGTGCGGCGAAGTGCGGATGATCGACGCGGCGTGAAGAACGCGCGGTTGCGGTTCAGCTGAACATCAGCCAGATGATGAGCAGCGTGTCGCCAATGATCGCGGTGGCAATCGCGCTGATGCATGCCCACGCAAGGCCACGCGAAAACGCGCTTCGAGCAGGTGGTGCGCTGGCAACGGGCAGGAGCGCAAGCGTCGAAGCAATTCGCTCAATTGGTTCGTCGCGACGCGCGCGATCTTGAACAAGCGCGACGATGAGATTGGCATCAAACGCGCGGATTCCAAGGCCATTCGCTAGTTTGAGGACGCGGCGACGATCTTCAAACGCAAGCACCGTGCCTTGCAGCGAGCGCTGCGTTTCGACGGCAACTTTCCAGCGTGCGTCGGTCGGATCAAACCCACGATCGCGTGCAGTTTCACGCGCAAGCAACATCTCATGCGCGACTGCTTTGCGAAAGACAACTTCTGCGCGCGCATCAGGCCGAGGCCGAGCGTGTTCAGTGAGTTTCAAGCGGTTGGAAGCAGGGATTCGCACGAGCGCAGCGCATCTTTCGTAGTGAACTCAATCGAGCGCGGACGAGATCCGCGCTCACAGCCGAGTCTACGACGCGATTGCTCAAGTGCTACCAAACTTGAACGATTCACATGAGAACGCCGAAGGATCCGCCGTCACAGATGAACCTCGGCAAGATCTGCACGCTGCGGCGGAGGTTGGTTTGCGTCGCCTCCCCGCGAGGTCTATCGCGCGCTCAGTTATTGAGCGCCGTGGCGAACGATTCGACCTTCGACAAGGAACACCGTGTCTTCAGCAATCGCCGTCACGATGTCCGCAAGACGCTCCACGCGCTGGCTCACCGCGAGCAATTCCAACGCAGCCGCCGTCTTCCCAACATCTTGCGCGATCCACTCGCGCGCCCAAACAACGACTTCGCGATTAAGTTCGTCGACATAACCATCCGCGTGACGCACCTCAAGACAGAGCTTGATGTCTTCATTCGAAAACGCAACGAGCACATCGCTCAACATCGTTGCAGCCGCGTTGGCCATCTGCAGCAGTGACGGCGGATAGCGATAGTTTCCGCTATCCACCATGCGAATCACGCGCTTCGAAATGCCTTTGCACATGTCAGCGATGCGCTCGAGTTCGTTCGACACGCGCATCGCGGTAAGGATCAGCCGCAAGTCGCTCGCGACTGGGCTGCCAAGCGCGAGCAAACGCATGCACTCGGTCTCAAGCTCAATCTGCATCTGATCAATTTCAGCATCGCCCGTACGCACTTGACGCGCGAGTTCCACATCGCCATCGCGAATCACATTGATCATGCAGGCCACGCGCTGCTCGACAAGAGCGCCAAGCGCCAGGAGATTGCGACGAAGTTCGATCACGCGAGATTGCAGGTTGACGCTCATAGTTTTCCCTCGTTAGCCGAAGCGGCCAGTGACATAGTCTTCCGTCTGCTTGTTCTTTGGACGAGTAAACATCTCTTCCGTCGCGCCCGATTCAATAAGGTGGCCTTCAAAGAAGAACGCAGTGTGATCACTCACACGCGCGGCTTGTTGCATGTTGTGCGTGACGATCACAATGGTGTAACGGTCCGCCAGCGTCTCGATGAGTTCTTCAATGGCGAGCGTGGATTTCGGATCCAACGCCGAACACGGCTCATCCATAAGAAGCACTTCAGGACCAACGGCAATCGCGCGCGCAATGCACAAGCGTTGTTGCTGACCGCCCGACAAACTCAGCGCCGACGCACGCAGTCGATCCTTCACTTCATTCCAGATCGAGGCTTGTCGCAGTGATTGCTCGACCAGTTCATCAAGCTCCGCGCGCGTGTACACCTTGTGCAGTCGAGGACCGAACGCAACATTGTCGTAGATCGACTTCGGAAACGGATTCGGTTTCTGAAACACCATGCCGACGCGTCGACGCAGGTCAACGACATCGAGCGACTGTGACAGCAAATCGACGCCGGCCAGTTCAAGCGTTCCACTCGCGCGCGCGCCAGTGATGCTGTCGTTCATGCGATTGATCCATCGCAAAAACGTGCTCTTTCCGCAGCCACTCGGACCAATGAGCGCCGTCACATGTTTCGCGTGCATCTCAAGATCAAGGCTCTTGAGCGCTTGAAACGACGAGTACCAACTGGAGAAGCCGCGGACTTTGATCGCGGTCTCGCGCACAGCGGCGGCGAGTGTCTGACCTTGCACACTCGGTCGTGCAGGGGCAATCGTGACTTGAGGTCCTGCTGTGCTCGAGGAGGTCACGGTGGAAGGGATTGGAGTCTCAGCAGTCATAGAGGTTTACTGCAGCGGCTTCTGAAGTTTCTGGCGGATGAGGACGGCAATGCCGTTAAAGATCAACAGCACGACGAGTTGAATGATGATCGCGCTTCCAGCAAGGTAATGGAAGACTTGCTGCGGTTTTCCTGCCCAGTGGTAGATTTGCAGCGGAAGAATCGCAAAGTCGCTCATCAGGTTTTCAGGGGTGTTGAAGACCAGGAGTAATCCGCCGAGCACGAGAATCGGTGCGCTCTCGCCAATGGCGCGGCTCATCGCGAGAATCGCGCCCGTCATAATGCCTGGAATCGCCGCGGGAAGCGTGATGCACCAGACGGTTTGCCAACGAGTCGCACCTAATGCCATCGCGCCTGCACGCAACGATGAAGGCACGGAACGCAGCGACTCTTGCGTTGCGATGATGATCACCGGCAAGATCACCAGCATGAGCGTGAGGCCACCCGCGAGCACGCTTGAGCCAAAGGGCAAGCGAAAGTAGAAGAGACTTTCTTGGTTACCGAAAGTGATCGCGGTGTCGAGATTAGTGCCAAACGCGCCGAACATGCGCGCAAATGCGGTGAGTCCAAGAATGCCATAGACGATCGATGGCACGCCCGCGAGATTCATAATGTTGGTTTGAATGATGCGCGTGAAGCGCGACTTCTTCGCGAATTCTTCGAGGAAGACCGCGGTTGCGATACCGAGCGGCAACGCAGTGAGCGCGCAAATCGAACACACCCAGATCGAACCCATGAGCGGCGCGCGAATGCCTGCTTCAGCTGGCTTTCGTGAAGCGAAGTGAGTGATGAAACTCCACGAGAGCGTTCCGAAACCTTGCCAGAAGATCGAGATGATCAGCACCGCGAGCACAAGCATCGCGATGTTTGCCGCAATGAGACATGCCCACAAGAAGGTGCGATCGTGCCAGAGTCGTGAGGCGATTGAGCGATGAGTTGACATCAGTCGTACTCCTCGCGGAATCGCCGCAAGGTCCACTGACCAACCATCGTGAGTGCGAATGTCATGACAAACAACATGGCCGCGACGGCGTAACTCGACTTATATTCGACGCCTGTTGCAGGCGCGTCGCCAAGGAAGATCTGCACGAGATACGCCGTCATCGTTTGCACTTCCGCCGCGGGATTCGCAGTGATCTGCGCGATGCCGCCCGCTGCGAGCGGAACGATCATCGTCTCGCCGACCGCCCGTGAGATCGCCAACAAGAACGCCGCGACAATGCCTGAAAGTGCCGCAGGAATCACTACTTTCACGCTCACATCGAAGCGAGTACCGCCAAGCGCAAACGCGCCATCGCGCAGGCTTCGCGGCACCGCGCGCAGCGAATCTTCCGACATCGAACAGACGATGGGCAGCACCATGATTCCTGTCGCAAGACCCGCGCTCATCGCGTTGTAACTTCCAAACGCGGGAGTGAGTTTCTGCAGCATCGGAGTGATGACAGTGAGCGCGAAGAAGCCGTAGACAACAGTGGGAATGCCCGCAAGGATTTCAAGCGCAGGCTTAAGGACGCTGCGAACACGAGGTGACGCGTATTCACTGAGATACACCGCAGTAATGAGCCCAATCGGAAGCGCAAACGACGCCGCGATCGCCATGACCAACAGCGTGCCGCTCACCAAGGGCCAAATGCCGAAGTGCTTCTCGCTACCGAGCAACGGATTCCACTCGAAGCTGCCGAAGAACTCGCCCAGCGTCACATCAGGAAACGCGAAGAAGCCGAGTGTTTCCTTGGTGAGGATGACGATGATCGTCCCCGTGACAAAGATCGAAAAGGTTGCTGCAAGCGCGAGCATCGCCACGATGAGTCGTTCACGCAGTGTTCGTGCTGCAACCGATTTCTGTCGGCCCAACAAGGACAAATCCCTGGTCGGTGACTCGCGCGAGCGCGGAAGAGAAGTGGTGGGAAAGCGTGTCACGGATGCACGGTGGGCGAAGTATTTAATCTATCCGCAGTCACGCACATCGGGGCGCGCTTGCATGAGTCGGCACCGTTGAAAACGCACACAGCGGCGACTCCTGCCGCCGCGGTGCATGTTGATTCGTGCGCTGATCGACTTATTCGTACACCGTCGCAAGCGAGCCCGTCACGGCTTCGCCCGTTGGCTTCGTGAATTGCGTGCCAGTGCGGCGATTCATCCAATTCGCAGCCACCTTCGTGCTGATCTCTTTAGGAAGTTTCACATAGCCAACTTCGCTCACTAGTTCAGGTGCTTGCTCGAGATAGAACGCAATAAACGCAGCGACTTCTGGCTTGGCCGCGCTCGCCTTGTTCACATAGATAAACAGCGGACGGCTGAACGGAGCGTACGAACCAGATTCGATCGTCTCAACAGTTGGAAGCACTGCGGCTGCGCCGTTACCGATCGCAAGCGCCTTCACTTGATCCTTGTTCTCAAAGTAGTACGCGCAGCCGAAGAAGCCGATGGCGTTCTCATCGCCCGCCACGCCGCGCACCAACACATTGTCATCTTCCGACACGCTCATATCCGAACGAATCGAGCCATCTTTGCCAACGGTGACTTCTTTGAAGTAGTCAAATGTTCCCGAGTCAGTGCCTGGCGAATAGACCTTGATGGCAGTGTTTGGCCAGGATGCATCAACATCTTTCCAAGTCTTCGCAGTGGCTGATGCTGAGTAAATCTTCTTCACTTGATCGACGGTCAGCGCGCTGCACCATGTGTTCTTTGGATTGACCACGATGGTGAGTCCGTCGTAGGCGACCGGAAGTTCGACATATTCAATCTTGCTCTTCGCAGCCAGTTCGCTTTCAGCCTTCTTGATTGGACGCGATGCATCAGCGATATCGATTTCACCCGCGCAAAACCGCTTGAATCCGCCGCCAGTTCCTGAAATGCCAACAGTAACGCGCACTTTGCCTGCGACCTTGTTGAACTCTTCAGCGACCGCTTCGGTGATCGGATAGACCGTCGATGAGCCGTCGATCTTGACCGCGCCCTTCAAGGACGGATCGAGCTTTGTCGCGTCTTGTGGTGCAGCGGCGAGAAGCAGTGTGCTAAGGGAGAGGAGACTTGCGGATGAGAGTTTGATCAGCGTAATCATGCGATAAGTGTCCCGAGTGCATGTCAAGATTGTGTGTGGATCGAGTTCATGCGCCGCGATTTTCAAGGGAAATTGTCGAGGCGAGGCTCGGTTGAGCCGCCGCAGGAATGAGCAGGCTGAAGCAGCATCCGTCGCCAATTTGACTGGTGACATTCACAGAGCCGCCGTGGATCACTGCGATATGTTTGACGATCGCAAGTCCAAGTCCAGTAGCGCCTTGCGTGCGTGCGCGCGAGGTGTCGACGCGGTAGAAACGCTCGAAGATGCGCAGGAGATGCTTGGCGGCGATGCCTGGTCCCGTGTCTTCGACGCTGAAGCGAATCATGGAATCTTCGCGCGCCGCACGCAGCGTAATCGACGCGCCTTCCTTCGAGTATTTGATGGCGTTCGCTAGCAAGTTCATCAGCGCTTGCTCAACGAGTGCGCGGTTGCAGTACACGATCACATCTGGCCCGACGGCAACGATGATTCGCGAAGAACGCGCGCTGGCTGCAAACCCGAGATCTTCGATCACTTGCTTCACGATGTCGCGTGCGGACACAGTTTCTTTGGTGAGTGTGTGCTTTGCTTCGGGCTCTTCGAGAAACGCAAGCGTCAAGAGATCTTCGACAATTCCACTCAAGCGCACAGTGTTGCGATAGATGATGTCGAGGAAACGGCGTTGCTGCGCAGGATCAGTGATGCCGACATTGAGCAGCGTTTCGATATAGCCCCTGATGTTGGTGATCGGTGTACGAAGTTCGTGCGAGACATTTGCAGCAAACTCGCTCCGCATCGATTCGAGTCGACGCATGCGCGTGACATCGACCAAGCTGATGACAAGTCCAAGCGGCTGACCCTCGGTGTGGAGCGGTTCGCATGAAATCTGCACTTCGAGCGGCGTATGAAGGTCAAGATGAAGTTCGCCAGATGTGCTGGTGCCTGCTGCGAACGCGTTGGAAACGGCTTGATTGAGTCCAGGTTGACGCACGGATTCTTGCAGCAATCGGCCGCGCGCAGTGCGTTCGTCAAAGCCGAGCAGGCGCTCGGCGGCAGGATTCGCGCTCACGATGCGTTGCAGATGATCAAGCGAAATCACACTGATCGGCGTGGCGCGCAACACGCGCTCAAGTTCCGCAAGACGCTCTGCGAGTTGAGCGTGCGCATCACTGAGTTGACGCTGGCGCCGAAGCATTGTGCTCGCGAGCGGCTCAAGTAGCGGAAATGCTTGATCATCGCGCGAAGGTTGGTTTCCTTCGAGCAATCGCGCCATGAGTGCACGCGTGCTTCGTCTGCGAATCATCACGCTCGCACTCCACGCGAGCGTCAACGCAGCAGTAGCAATCCATCCCGCGCTGGCGATGTCAAGTGAAACTGAAGCGAGGTGAAGTACTGAGTCCGCGTGCATGTTTGCGTGCATAGTAATGCGCATGCTGGCGGCGCGAATACATCACACATCATCAGACTGCGACGAATCCGTGAAGCGATATCCAACGCCGCGAACAGTCTCCACGCAGTCCGCAAGCGTGTCGAGTTTGCGTCGGAGTGCCGTCACATGCACATCGACCGTACGGCTTGAAAGCACGGTGTTTTTGCCGTGCACGCTCGAAATGATCTGATCGCGTGTGCGCACAAATCCGGGACGACCAGCGAGATAATGCAGGATTCCAAACTCGGTGAGAGTGAGTTCAGCCTTCACGCCATCAACAGTCACCGTGTGGCGATCGAGATCGATCACAAGTTTGCCGCCGAGAAGGATCATGCGATCAGTTGTTGGCGAAGGCTCGTTGGCCGCGTTTGTGCGTCGAAGCACATTCGAAATGCGCGCCATAAGCACACGAGGACTGAATGGTTTCGTCACATAATCGTCGGCGCCGAGTTCAATGCCCGCAACGATGTCGGACTCTTCGCCCTTGGCAGTCACCATGAGAATCGGAATCGAGCGCGTCTCTTCTGACTGCTTCAATTTTCTGCACACCGCAAGGCCATCGAGATCAGGCAGCATGAGATCGAGCACGATGACATCGGGCTTCTCGCGGCGAATCAGCTCAAGCGCGAGCTTGCCGCTGTGGATGATGCGTGGGCGCATGCCGGCACGCTCCGCATGAAACTCGATGAGCTCTGCGATCTCGGGTTCGTCTTCAACAATCAGGACGATGGCATTGGCGGTTGTCATGGTGCATACGCTACGCGTCCGGCGCGTTCACGAGTCAAGATCCTGTGAAGACTGCGTTCAGACAGCGCGGAAATCTGGAAAATTCGTGTTTCCATTTTCAATGAGCGCGGACTCCATAACCACGCTTCGTGCGCCAGTGACACTTGGAAGTGTGTAGCGAACGCCATCATCCGCACACGCGCCGAGAATCGCCATCGCGGCTGCTTCGCGCATGCCAACGGGGATGCCGTGGCTTTCATTTGTTGTGCGCACGGGACCATTCCAATGCGAGGTAAGCGCCGTGTGAAGCGCGCGATTGCGTGCAGAACCACCAGCAATAAGCAGGGGAATCGAGTGAGGCGTTGGCGCGGACGCGTTCGTTTCAGAGCACAGCGTGCGAGCAATACAACGGGCGATCGCTTCGACAGCGGTGCGGCACGCATCCTCCGCGCGCAGATGCGATGTCATCTCGATGATGCGAATCGCTTCATCACCAGTGCCAAGCGAGCGAGGCCGCGCGTGCGATGTTGGCGATGGTTGAATCGCGTTCTCGATGCGCGCGCAGATCCCTTCATCGCACTGACCAGCAGACGCAGCCATTCCATCGCGGTCAAACGCCGCGTGCAAACGAGTTCGCGCCAGATGATCGAGCACATGGTTGCAGGCGCAAATGTCATATCCGCGAATGAGATCAATCGAATCGCATCGGCGCGGAAGCAGCGTCGCATTCACGAACCCACCGAGATTCACCACGATGCAGGGCTCATCAGGAGATGCAAAGAGCATGAAATCTGCGAGCGGCGTGATCGGCGCGCCTTGACCGCCGCTCGCAATGTTCGCGCTGCGCAAGTCATAGCGCACGCGGCAACGCAGCCGAGTAGCAGTCGGCCATGGATCAATGAGTTGCCACGAAAGCGGGGGCGCGTGAAACACGGTTTGACCATGAAGCACCGCGAGATCAGGTTGCACGCCCGCATCGCTACACACTGCTTCAAGCGCATCCGCGTGCAATTCACCAAAGGCACGATTGATGCGAGTGAACTCCTTCGCCGTCATCGGTGTTTGCGAGGCGACGCGCCGAAGATCCTCCGCAATCGCACCAAGCGGCCATGACCGTGAGGCCACGATGTCGCCGCGCATGTTGAGGCCTGTGCCGTGAATCGCAACGAGTGCCGCATCGAGCTC
>QWPU01000101.1 GCA_003671065.1 Planctomycetota bacterium
CCTTGGAGCAGTCGGCTTTCTCGTAAGTCACGCACTTGACATTGGGTTCTTTGGACGACTCTCCGCGGAGGCGCGCTTCACCGCGGGCATCGCCATCGGCGCTGCGCTGCTCGCCGCGGGTGAAGTTGTCCGCCGCCGCGCCGCCGCGGCCGCCGCGGTTGGACTTGATGCCGCGGGTGTCGGCGCGTTCATGGTGACCATTGCGCTTGGCGTCTTTGTGCTCGATCTCTTTGGCCCCGAGATGGGCGCGAATCTGACGCTGGCCGCGGGCCTCTTCGGCGCGGCGTGGAGCGTGCGCACGCGCTCGGTCACCGTGGGCATTGCCGCGGTGCTTGGGAGCTTCATACTGCCCGTTGCGTTTGGTGAGCAGGCGCATTCTGATCTGCTCGGCGGAATGCTGCTGACGGCGGCGCTTGCGATGGGGCTTGCCATGCACGCGCTCGGCGACGGACGGTTCGCGGCGGTGCGGTGGTTGACGATCGTGTTGTTGCTGCTGAGCGGCGGCGTGTGGACGGCGCGCAGCGCAGACGCGTCACTCACTTCACCGATGTATCTGCTGTGGTTTGCGCTCATTGTTGGTGAAGCGACACTTGCGGCGATCCGTGGACAAAGTGCGCGCGCCAACAGTGCTGTCGTGGTCATCGCGTCATTGGGTGCGTGTTGCGTGCAAGTATCTGTGTGGGGTGAGAGGGGAACTCTCTTTTCATTTGCTGATCTGCGCGCGTGGTTGCCGATCGCTGCCGGCGGCGTGTTGTTGGGGCAGGCGTTGCTGTTGCGCGGTTTTGTGTCGACGGAGACTGATGACGAGCAATCTCCCGATGACCACGGCGCGCGCACCATCACTGCAGCATGCGCAATGCTCGGGCAAATGGCCTTCGCACTTGCAGTTGCGCTTGGCATTGGCGGATTCGTTCAGTTTCTTCCGTCAGCAGTGCAAGCACTCGCATGGGCGACGATGGCAGTCGGTTGCGTCGTGCTTGCGCGGCACGAAAAATCGCTTGCGTTCGGCGTCGTCTCCTGCGTCTTCGCGCTGCTCACCGCGCCGTTTGCAATTGCCGCGGTTGTGATTGTGCCGTTTCCGCGGCCAACTGGATCGCTCATCTCATTGCCGTTTGGCGCGTTGATCACGCTCAATCTCACGGCGGAGTGCTTGGGCGGATTCGCCGCGGCACTGCTGCTCTTCGCGTCACTGGGCCTCACGCTCACGCGCGTGTGCGACATTCTTCGAGCGCTGTGCGTCGCGCTCGTGTGGATCGTCGTGAGCGTCTCCCTCACCGATGGCGATCTCTTCTGCGCGACGATGGCGCTGCCCGCGTGCATCATCGCGTGCATGCCGCGCGCGCGTCGCTTGCTCGCCGTCACCGCGCTCGTCTTGTTACTGCCCACGGTGTTGGTGTGGAATGTCATGTTGTTCGATTGGCGCTTCGGCGGTCCCGCGCTCGCCAAATGGAACATGATTGAACTCGCAACGATCAATCTGTTCGTGATGGCGACGGGCGCGATCCTCGTAAGCAATCACCCGTCGCTCGGTGCGGCTCGTCGCGTGCTCTGCACAATCGCGATCATTGCAATGAGTGGCGCGTTCGGCGTCTACGGCCTCATGCTCGGCGGTGACCGCGGCTTCGCATCAGGCGACATGCTTCTGTCGCTGACCGTTGCGCTTGCGACCTTCGCGGCCATTGTGATCAGTATCGGTGACCTTCGTCGTCGCACGGATCTCGTTGAAGGTGGCTCGGCTGCGGTGGTGTTGTCACTCGTCGCAGGAAGTGTCGCGGGTCTCTTCATCGTGTTTGAAAAAGCGCATCAGTTTGACACGACCGTAACTTTCGCGCTCGCCACGCTGCTTTCGACAGCGCTCGCGACAACCGTCGCGGCGCGCGCGCTGTCGCGAGCGACCAACGCGCTGCCCTCCGCGCGTCACATCGTTCTCGCCGCGGGTTGCAGCGCGTTCGTTCCCATCGGCGCAATTCTCGTAGCCGCGGCGTGCGGTCGTCCGCTTGCAGCTTTCGCAGCGAGCGCGTGGATCATCCTCGCTGCGCTTGCCGAAATCACCATCGGCTTTCGATATCGCATCCCCGCCTTGCGTTGGGCAGGCCTCGCGAGTTTCGTACTCGTGGTCGCGCGTCTCTACATCATCGACCTCGCATCCACGCCGATTCTCGTGCGCGTCGGCTTACTCTTCGCAACAGGTATGGTGCTCGTCGGCGTTGGAATTGTCTATTCGAAACGCGAATCGCGCGAGATCGCAGGAGAAACTGAGTCATGACCGAGACTCTTCGTCGCCAAGACGCACCGCTCGAACTCACAATCGTCGACGCGCCTGACATCGCGCCCGTGCTGCTCTCTCGCGGTGAAAGCATCACGATTGGCCGCGGAAACGAGTGCGGACTCTGGATCAATCACGCATCAGTCTCGCGTCATCACGCGGTGCTTTCACTTGGCGCTGACGGCGCGACGATCGAAGATCTCGGAAGCCGCCACGGCACTCGTGTCAACGAAGTTCCAGCGCGTGAAAAGAAACCTGTGCGTGTGCGCGCGGGCGATGTGTTGCACTTCGGTCCGACATCTGTGCGCGTGGGGCATCATGTGGAACGCATCGCCACGCAACTTGATCCCAGCGAAGCAGACGATGTGCGCACGATCGTCTTCGGTGCGCGCGGTGGCGCTGAGCACGCGATGCGAGTGCTCATCGATGTCGTGCGCACGATTCCGCTTGATGGTGATGAAGTGAGCGCGGGGCAGATGATTCTTGAACGCCTCATTGCAGCGACTCGCCTTGAGCGCGGGCTCATCGTGCGCGTCATGGATGCAACCACCGACGCCGAAATCATCGCGAGTGCAGGCGTCCGCGGCGGAAGCGTCAGTCGCACCGTCCTTGCCGCCGCCGAAGATCTTTCGCGCGTCGCACATCTTTCGCAAGAAATCGACATTCGCGCCGCGGAAAGCATCGCAGGCAGCGGCGTGCGCGAAGTCGTCTGCGCGCGGCTCAATACCGATGGCGCAGAGCGGGTCTATCTCTATCTCGATTCGCGGCAAGCAACGAGCTCCGTCGACTCAGGCATGGCTGAATTCGTCGGCGCCGCCGCACGCATCACCGGCTTAGTCTTCGAAAGTTTCCAGCGTCGGCGCCTCGAAGAACTTCGTCAAGACATCGCGCGCGCGCGCCTCGTGCAAGAGCGACTTCTCCCGCTCGGCGTCGGCGAAAACGGCGCCGTGCGTTGGTGTTTGAAGAGCGTGCCAGGCGCAATGCTCGCAGGCGACTTCGCCGGAATGCTCACGCGCAGCGACGGCGCGGTCTTTGCATGGGTGGGCGATGTTGCAGGAAAGGGGCCCGCCGCCGCGATGCTCATGGCCACCGCGCAAGCGTGGCTCTACGGCGCGGGCATACATCTCGATCCATTAGATGTGATCACATCACGGCTCAACGAATTCATCTTCGAGCGCAGCGAAGCGAGCGAGTTCGCCACGCTCTTTCTCGCCGTGATTCACACCGATGGTCGCACCGAAGTCTGCGATGCTGGCCACGGCATCGCATTCTGCGTGAGCCACGGCGCGGTGCAACGCCTCGAAGTCGAAGGCGGTCCGCCGCTGGGGCTTGTGAGCGGCACTGACTACTCCACGTCAATCATCGAACTCCCGCACGCGTCGCGCCTCGTACTCGTCACCGACGGCGTGCACGAGCAACGATCAAGCCAGAACGAACAGTTCGGTTTCGACCGCATGACAAAATTGCTATCGTCAAGCACCACCTGCGAATCCGACATTGAGCATCTCATCCGCGAACTCACCACATTCGCAGGCCCGCACTTTGACGACGATGTGACGATCCTCTCAATTCAACGAGTTGAACAACGATAGTTTTCTAAGCGAAGTACATACACACGGGCTTAAGACGCCGACAGAGATTCTGATGAAACGAACAATGCTCGGTGCTATCGCGCTCGCGATCATGAGTGCGTGCGGCACCCTGCATCGTCCTGCGCAGTTCGAACTCGCAACGCCGATGCAACTCAAGGCGATCGAACCCGTCCTCGTCAATCGCGCTGGGCAACTCTCTCCAACGGAGATGAGTTCATTCGTGGTCACAGGCTGCGACGTACTCGACCTGCACTATGGATCTTTCGACGCGTCCGCACAGCACCGCTGTCAATTCGCCATCGTCGAACCGAAGAAGGATGTTGCCGTGCGTGGCGTGTGCGTCCTGTTGCCAGGAATCATCGGACTCCATTCATCACCATCCACGGCACGCGCTCTATGCGACGACGGTTGGCACGTGCTCATCGTGGCGCCTCCATTGGTCAAGTGCGTACTTGAAACCATGCGCACCTGCGGCAGTGCACCATTGCGCGAACGCGGCGTGGCCGTCGCGAAAGAGTTCGATCGCGTGGTGGATGCAATGTCCTATGGAACAACGATGCATCTGTTGACCATGGTCAAGCAGTCGCCACAACTCAGCGGCAAGCCAGTGTTGCTGGTGGGCGAGAGCATGGGCGCGCTCGTCGGTGTTGGTCTGGCCGCGAGCGGTGTGGTGCCCTTTGACGCAGCGCTATTTGTTGCGGGTGGAGGCTCGCTGCTTGATGTTGTTGGCAGCAGTTCGATTCGTCGTCTCGCATTCGGAGATCTGCCGATCAATGATCCAGAGTTTCGCGCGGGCTTCGCTGCGGCGGTGACGAGTGAGCCGCTCATGGCGGCGGAAACATTGCGCAGTGCTCCCATCGTTCTCTTGACCGCGCGCGATGACATCATCGTTCCTGCGCAGACGCAAGACGCGCTTTGGATGGCGCTCGGACAACCGCCGCGATACATCTACGACGGCGGTCACATCTCGCTCTTTGTGGGGGCGTCGATCACGGTGGTGCCTGTCATTCGTGAAATTGCCGAGAAGGTCGGCACGAAAGGCGTCGCCGCCAACGCGTTGTTTGCCATGGCGCTCGCGCCGAAGATTGAATCTGCGGCCGATCCTGCTTCGCCGCTGCCGTGATCCGCAACGTTTTTCGTGTACAAGACACTGCCCGTGTTACATTTTACGCAGGTGAGGAGTTAACTTTGTGATCGACGACGAGCCACATTCTCACGAAACTTCCGACGACACAGCCGCATGGGGCGCTACTGATGGCGCTCCAACGCCAGCACCGTCATCGTCGCCAGTGCATCGTGCGAGCAAGAGCAGCGGCAAGCACGCGGACAACGATGCGTCGGCCGCGCCGCCACACGCAGAAGGCTTGCGATTCATTCGTGAACTCGGTCGCGGTGGACTTGGCTCAGTGTGGCTCGCGATGCAAGAGACCGCCGAGTTTCGTCGCTCCGTCGCTGTGAAACTCGTGCGCCGCGGGATGGACACCGAAGACATCTTGCGCCGCTTTGCGCTCGAGCGTCAGTTGCTCGCAGGTCTTGAACATCCACACATCGTGCGGCTCTATGGTGCGGGAAGCACGAGTGATGGTCGACCGTTCTTTGTGATGGAGTATGTCGACGGCATTGCGATCGATCGATTCTGCGATCAGCGTCGTCTGAAGATCGCGCAGCGACTTGAGTTGTTCGTGCAGATCTGTAGCGCCGTGCAGTACGCGCACGCGCGATTGGTGGTGCATCGCGACCTCAAGCCTTCGAACATCATCGTCACCACTGACGGCGTTGTGAAGTTGCTCGACTTCGGCATTGCGAAACTTGTCGACAGCGCGTTGTCGCCCGTGCATATTGATCCAACATCAGCGGAAACCCGCGTGTTGACGCCTGAGTACGCGAGTCCCGAGCAGATTCGCGGCCAAGCGTTGGGCACAGCGAGTGACATCTACACGCTCGGCGTCGTGCTCTTCGAATTGCTCACGGGGCATCGGCCGTATCGCCTCCGCACTCGACTCATGCGCGAGATGGAACGCATTGTCTGCGAGGAAGAACCACAGATTCCTAGCACCGTGGTCACCAAGCCTGCTGAAATGATCACCGTCGAAACATCGGGTGATGGCGCCACGCGTGTTGTGTCGGGTGAGATTGATCCGCAAGTGATTTCGAAGGCGCGAGGAGTGGCGATGCTGGGTTTGCGCAAACTGTTGCGTGGTGATCTTGATGTCATCACGCTGCGCGCGCTCGCGAAGAGTCCCGCCGATCGCTACGCCTCAGTGGAGGCGCTGGCCGCGGATCTGCAACGCCACCTTCGCGGTGAACCGATTGAGGCGCGCGCGACGAGTTCGCTTGGGCGTGCGATCAAGTTTGCGCGGCGCAACCGCGTGGCGGTCGGCGTGAGTGTGCTCGCTGCCGTCGCGATCGTGAGTGGTGCGACGAGCGTGTACTTCGCTCAACGTGCTGACAGCGCAGAGCAAGTGCGTCTCGCACAGACTGAACTCGCGAAGATGCGGCTCGCGCAAGTGCGTGAACTGAGCGACGTGTTTCTGAATCGGTTTTACGATCGACTTCGCGCCTTGCAAGGCGGCGCCGAACTGCGCGGCATGCTTGCCGATGTGGTCGCGCGTCAGATTCAAGCGCTCACCGCACAGGAAGCACTGACGGGTGTGGCCTTTGATGATCCCGATTTTGATCGCTTGCTCGCGTTGAGTTACCGCGGCCTCGGTCGCGTGCGTGGCGACGTGCGTGGCGAAAGCGGGGGTGACTATGCAGGCGCGAAAGTCGCGTTTGAGCAGAGCGCGGCGATCCTCACGCGATTGCACAGCAAAGTCATGGATCCGAAGTCTGCGTTGGCGAGCGTGTTGAGCGTGGAGTTGATGCGCACGCTCATGTTGTGGGCGGACACGGCGAAGGTCGCGGGCGATCTCACAGAATCGAGGCGCCTGCTTGATGAGGCCGAGGTCATCGCGCTGGCGCGGGCGCCTGACGCTTCGACTGATGAGCGACAGCAGCACGCGGTCAATCTCATGGAGCTTGCGGAACTCGCAGATCGTCGCGGCGAACGCGAGGCGGCGACAAGTTTGTTTGAGCGTTCGATTGAATTGCGACGCGCCAATCTCGCGGCAATGCCGAGTGATTTCGATGCGCTGCGCGCGCTGGGCAAAGGATTGCAATCCGTGCAGTCGCGCGCCGAAAGCGTGGGCGAGTACGAACGCGCGCTTCTCCTTGCGGAGGAACTGCTCGCGATTCGCACGAAGCTCGCCATCGCGAAACCAGACGATGCACGCATCGGACGCGAAGCGATGTTGTCGATGCTTGCAAAAGGTCGCGCGTTGGCTCGACTCAACCGCGCTGACGCAGCGCGTGAAACCATGCTTGCTGCATGCATTGAAGCCACCGAACGCGTTGAACGCGCGCCTGACAGTCATGAGTGCTTGAGCGATCGTGCACTCGCCAACGAAAGCACGGCACAAGCGTTGAGTAGTGGCGCGCAGCACGCAAACGCGCTCGAACGTGTTCGCTTCGCGCGCGCGGACCTTTCACGCGCGGAGCTCATGGCGCCAACAGTTGTGGGCTATTCGCGCCGTAACGCGTACCTCGGTGGCGTTGAAGCGCGCATCCTCGCTCGGCTCAAGCAGCATGACGCTGCGGTGACAACGGCGAGCGCATCAGCGGCAGCGTTCGAGCAGTTCGTCGCGCGTGCGCCAAGCGATATGGACATCGTCTTCCAAGCGGCGATCGTGCAAGCGATTCTCTCCAACTGTGCGTCACGCGCGGGTCTGCTTGATGCAACCGCGAGCGCGCAGACGCGTGCGGAAGAACTGCTCGCGTTGATGACGACTCAAGCGCGCGCCACCAACGAGCCATTCGTGCGCGCCGAACTTGACGCGATCGATTGATCGCGCGTCTGCCTTACGACATCATGCCCCAAGCCGTCAGCAACACCGTGATATCAGGGGCATTGGTGATTCCGTCGCCGTTGACGTCACTCAACCCTGGCATGCCCCAGTAGGCGAGCAAGATCTTGAGATCGGCCGCATCGACCACGCCGTCATTGTTGAGGTCGGCCTCTGCGTGTGGATTGGCGGTGCGCACCAGCGTAAGTTGCTGCGATTCGCCACCTGTAGCCAGCGGTTCAAGCGCTGCAAGATCATCCGCGCTACCGTCGATGCTCACGGCAACAAAGGCCTTCGGATCATTCAATTGCATGATGCTCGCCGAAAGCGTCAAGACCACACCACTCGCCGTTGAATCGTTGCGAACAACATGCGCGCTCTTTACGGCGCTGTCCGAATCAAGCGTGCTCAGCGCAAGATCAGTGTCGCCGTCGCCATCAAGGTCGCCCGTGGTGAGACCCGCTGGATCCACGCCGACATCCATCAGCGTCGAGTGGAAACTTGGGCCTTGTGCACGCATGATCGCAAGCGAGTCGTAGACGTCTGGAGTGCCAGGCGGCGTTGGTCGCGGCGCGAGCGCTTGAAGCGTGGCGACGATTTCAGGAACTCCATCGCCCGTCAGATCAACGATTTCAATCGCCTTCACTGGATGCGGCGACGGAATGAATATGACCGCGAAGGAATCACCCGTGGGAGTGCCACCAGGAACCACCGTCGTTCCGCCAGAACCGCCGCCAACGATGTCGTCGTCGCGATCATTGTCGACGTCGCCGCCGCCAACCGAAGTGGGGGGCCCACTCTGCGAAGGTGTGATGCTCGCGCCATTAGCGCTCACTGTGCCGCCTTCGTTGCGCAGCGCAACGAGTGTTCCGCTTCCTTGCACAGCGACGGCAACGCCCTTGCCACCGCCAGCGAGTTTCGCCGGCGAACTTCCGAAGAAGTCACCAACGCATACATCGACGGGCATGTCGCCCACCGCGATCGGTGTGAGCGCGGTGAATTGAATCCCGCTCGTCCCACTCGTCGTGACATTCTTGAGCACGCGCACCGCGTCTTGGCCCGCAAGCGCCACCACAAGATCGGTGCGGCCATCACCGTCAAAGTCCGCCGCCGCGATGCCGCGTGGGTCAACTCCAACCGCAAACTGCCCACTCGCCACTAGCCCGCTTCCTGTGCCGCGATATACCGCAACCACGCCGCCAGCCGTTGGGCTTGCGCTCTGCGTCATCGCGACATCTTCCTTGCCATCGTTGTCAAAGTCCCCGCGCACGAGGTCCATTGTTTTCGCGTTGAGCGAGTAGGCCGTGGTGCTGCCAAACGAAATCGTCTGCCGCGTTGGGGCGACGGTTGCGACGAGCGCCGAACCTTTGCCTTGCGGGCGCACACTCATGAAGACGCCAAGTTCAGGCGCAAGTCCGCGCACTTCGACGCCATCGAATTGTGTCGTCAATGCGCTTTCGCTTGAAAGCACTGTGTGGGTTGATCCCGCTGACGGTTGCGCAACGCTTCCATCAAACACCAGCGTTCCGTTGAGATCCGCAGCAGCACCGACTTCAAGTTTGACGGCGAGCGCTGGAT
>QWPU01000102.1 GCA_003671065.1 Planctomycetota bacterium
CACGCTGACACGCTTTCGATGGAACTGTCGATCAATGGCGAGCGGATCCTCACAAACTCTGGGACAGGCGAGTACGGACTCAGTGCAGAACGGCTTCGCCAACGCGGAACCGCCGCGCACAACACCGTTTCGATCGGGGCCGCGGATTCGTCCGAAGTCTGGAGCGGATTTCGCGTCGCTCGGCGCGCCCATCCGTTTGGCCTGTCCATTACTGAGTCCATGACTGAATCCTCTGTTGAGGCAGGAGGAGTGGTACGAATAACCTGCGCTCACGATGGATTCCGCTGGCTCAAAGGCCGTCCTCGCCACAAGCGAACATGGGTTTTCAGCCTGAAATCAGTGGAAATTACCGATGCGATCACATGGAGCGCAGGAGCGCAGCCCAGCCCCTCATGCATCGATCGAACCCCAATCGCTCACTGGCATTGCGCCGTTGAGGTCGCCTCTAGCAGCACGGTCTCAGTCAGTTTGCAACCACGCGAATCGTCCCCGATCACCCTCACAATCACTGGCGGCGAGCTCGCCGTGGCCCAAACAACCTTTCATCCTGAGTTCGGAGTTATCCGATATCAACCCAAGATCCTTGCCGCGATTTCGGGCGCTTGTATCACCACTCGAATTGTCTGGTAGCGCACTTTGCACATTCTCTTCCTGACCGACAACTTCCCTCCAGAAGTGAACGCGCCAGCGAGCCGCACCTTCGAGCATTGCCGCGAGTGGGTGAAGGCAGGGCACCGCGTCACTGTTGTGACCTGCGCGCCGAATTTTCCAAAGGGCAAAGTCTTTGATGGCTATCAGAATCGTTTGTGGTCGCGCGAAACGATGGACGGCATCGATGTTGTGCGCGTGTGGTCGTATGTGACCGCCAACGAAGGATTTCTGCGCCGCATTCTCGACTACCAGAGTTACATGGTGACCGCGACGATCGCGAGTCTCTTCATTCGTCGCGTGGACCTCGTCATCGGCACCAGCCCGCAGTTCTTCACTGCGTGCGCTGCGTATGTGGTGAGTCGGCTGAAGTTCCGCCCCTACATCTTTGAGTTGCGAGATCTTTGGCCTGAGTCGATTAAGGCCGTGGGTGCGATGAAGAACGCGCGCGCTATTGCGCTGCTTGAATCGCTTGAACTATTTCTCTATCGCAAGAGCGCGCGCGTGGTGAGCGTCACGCAGTCGTTCAAAAACATTCTGGTTCGCCGCGGCATTGATGCGGCCAAGATTGAAGTCGTTACCAACGGCGTCGATCTGTCGAACTTCAAGCCGCGCGCGAAGGACGCAGCGCTGACGAAAGAACTTGGTCTCGAAGGCGCGTTCGTTGCGGGCTACATCGGCACGCACGGACTCGCGCATGGACTCGAAACATTGCTTGCTGCGGCTGAAAAACTGCGCGGCAAGGGCTTCGTCTTTCTCTTCCTCGGTGACGGCGCGCGCAAGCAAGCGCTGCGCGATCAAGCCGCAGCGATGAAACTCGACAATGTTGTGTTCATCGACTCAGTGTCGAAAGCCGATGTCGCGCGCTATTGGTCACTGCTCGATGTGAGCGTGATTCACTTGAAGAAGACGGATCTCTTCACCACAGTGATTCCATCGAAACTCTTTGAGTCGATGGGCATGGGCTTGCCTGTGCTTCACGGCGTTGCGGGTGAAAGCGCAGACATCGTGCGCGCGGAAGGTGCTGGCATTCCGTTCACGCCTGAATCTGCTGATGAACTCGCCGCTGCGCTTGAGCGCTTGAAATCGAATCCAGCTGAGCTCGAGCAGTTTCGCACGAGTTGCCTCAAGGGCGCGCAGCATTACGACCGCACGAATCTCGCGCTCAAGATGTTGCGCGTGCTCGAAGCAGTCGTCAAGAAATAACGCGTCAGTGGTGTGGCGCGCAGTCACGCTTCAATCACACACGCATCAGGTGTTGCCGAAGTACTTCGCGTAGAGCGCAGCGATATCGCCTGCCTCTTCAAGTTCGAGCAAGGCGACATTGACTTCGCGGCGCAGCGGACTGTTTCGAGGCAAAGCGAAGCCATAATCGCGTTTCTCAAATACTGGTCCTGTCACCGTGATATTCAACGCGGGATGTGACTGGTTATACGCTTCGAGCTGTAAGCCATCACTTACCACGGCATCCGCTTGCAACGCCATCATCGCGTCAACAGCTTCTCCGAGCGAGGGAAATGTGAGCACACCGAATCCGCGCTTGAGGCAGTAGTCTTCGCCGGTCGTTCCCTTGACCACTGCGACAGTCTTGTCGGCAAGATCATCCACGCGACCGACATCATGCTGCATGCTCTGGGCAGTCATGACTGAGGTCACGGTCGAAGTGACATACGCGACGGTGCTGATGCCAAACACGAGCCAAATTGCAGCGAGAATCTTGGTGTACCAGGTGGATGTCGAACTCACTTTGGTCTTCCCGCTCATGGTGAGCGTGGTGGTGCGAAAGAGCGCTTCAGCAAAAGCATCGTGTGAGGCTTCTGGAAAATCTTTGTCGATGCGCTTCCAGAAGAGCATGAGGAACACGCTCAACACCACAATGCACAACGCGCCGTAGCCGAACACCGCGAGATGTCCTCGGTCCTTGAGTGCACTGAAGAGCCGCGCGAACGAATGCTTTGGGACCGTGTTGACCATCACGCGCAATCCGCCGTCAGCAATGGAACAGGTGAAGTCCATGCGCGCCACGCGTGCGCTAGTGATGAACGAATCGCAGACGGCGATGTCGACCTCGCCTCGCTGGGTTGCGTCGAGCAAACTCGCAAATGTTGTGTACTCGGTGATGGCACTTTGCCGCTCTAACTTCGACTCGATTTGCCCCCACAGTTCGTAGGAATAGCCTTTGTACACGCCCTTCGCATCTTTTGTGACGAAAGGCGGCTCGACAAAAACGCCGACTCGGACGGCCTCGGTTGGAGCAGAATCTTGCGTGGGAGTCGCGGTCTGCGCGAAAGTCGCGGCGAGCGAGAGAAGTGATGCAGCGAACATCATGTCAAGGTAACAGGGAGACTTCCTGCTCGGCGCGCAGCGGTGCGATCTTGCACGATCCGCGGAGTCAGTTCTTGAGTTCACTCAGTTGCGAAGTAGACTCGCGCTGTGCCTCGCAACTCTCACGGTCAACCGCCGAATCGACGCGACTTCTTGCGCAGCAGTGGTACTGCGGCAGTTGGTCTTGGCCTTGCACTGCTGCGTCGTGGTGCGCTGCCGAGTGGTGTTGCCTATGCGCTTTCCCGCGGTGGAAATGCCTTCGCCGTCCCACCGACGAATCCGCTCAATCCGCACCCGATTCTTGAATTGAGTGACCTCGCACTTGGACCGAGCGAAACCATCGGCGGTCTTCCGTTTGCGTCGCGCTGGCATGGTGATTGGTTTGGTCGTGAGTACATCCCGCTTCATTCGCCCGAAGATGGAGGCAGTGGTGGGCCGTTGACCGAACCGATTGTTGATGTCGCGATCATCGGCGGTGGGCTCTCAGGTCTTGCGGCCGCGCATCTCTTGCCCGATGCGAAGGTCGCGCTCTTTGATCTGCGTCCGCGTCTCGGTGGTAATGCGCTCGGTGAGCGTTGGCGCGGCGTGCCGTATTCACTCGGCTCTGCCTACTTCATGGTGGCTGGCAGCGGCACTGCAGAAGACGCGCTCTATCACGAACTCGGCGTCTATGACACTGCGCGCATTGACACGCCTGAGATCACGCCGTTTGAGTTTGAAGGCGCGATCTCGCAAGATCCGTGCGCGAATTGTTCGGATGAAATGCGCTTGCGCTATCACGCGTTTCGCGCCGCGCTTGCGATCTACGCGGGCAAGACCTATCCAGATATTCCGATGTTGCCAAAGAGTGAGCGACTCGTACGTGAACTTGATGTCAGCGACTTTCGCAGTTCAGTGCGAGCAGCAGCGGGGGGCGAACTTCCGCCGCTCGTTGAAGCGAGTTTGCAGGCGTATTGCTATTCGAGTTTCGGTGTTGGATGGCAAGAACTTTCGGCTGCAGCAGGATGGAACTTCATCGCCGCCGAGGAGTACGGTCGCATCGTGCTGCCTGGCGGAAACGCAGGTCTCGCCGCGCTTTTATGGCGAAAAATCGCGCAACGCGAAGGCAACGCAGTGCAAGGCACCACGCCGATCGCGCGCACGCACGCGACGGTGATCAGCGTTGAAGCAGTGCATGGTTCAGTGCTCATTCGTTGGCGCGATGCGCACGGTCGAGCGCGCATCACGCAGGCGCGCGATGCAGTGATGTGCTGCCCACTGCATGTCGCGCGCCATCTTGTCACGAAACTAGAAACGCTTGATGAACCGAAACTCCAAGCGATGCATCGCGTGGAAAGCGTTGCGTATGTCGTCGCCAATGTGCTGCTCGAGCAACCCCCCAAGATCGATCACTACGACATCTTCACCATTCACGACAAAGAGTTTCCACGCGCCGGCGAAGACTGCGAGTTCGATCGTCGCATCACCGATGTGCTCGATGGTTCCTTCGCGCCAAGCGCAGGCGCACAAGCCAACGCTGATGTGCTCACGCTCTATTGGCCGCTGCCATGGCACACTGCGCGGTTTTCAATCGTGCACGATGACGATTGGCGCAGTTACGCCGAGATTGGCGCGCCGCAGATCGACCGCATTCTTTCGCTCGTGGGCTCCTCGCGCGCAGCGGTGAAACAGATTCGCATGACGCGTTGGGGTCACGCGATGAGTTTCGCCGTTCCTGGGTTTTACGGCTCGAACGCGCCACTAGATATACAGCGACCGTTCGAAGGTCACATTCATTTCGCGCATCAAGATGTGTGGGCACTGCCCGCATGGGAAACCTGTCTGGCGGAAGCGCGTCGAGTGGTTGCTGCCATCGGTCGCGGTTAGCGTCTTCGCAACGCCCGTGCTCAAGCGGAGCAACTTCCCTACGAGAATCACAGGGAAATTTCAGGCATTTTGGAACAGCCGCGCGGTCCTGCGCGTCATCTTTGTGATGAGTAGCGTTCTTGATTTTTGCCCTCAGTATCGAGATTCTCGCACGCTCGCCGCCGTCGCCCACGGTTGCGCTCGCAAGATTGCGGTTGGTTTCGCGCTTGTGATGCTGCTGCCAACAACGGCCGCGCTCGGCGGCGTGCGAGAGTCTCCATTTCCGAATGCACCGTTTGCGGAGGAAGCGCTCTTCTTCGATGAATCGGTGAAGGCGCCTCTGACATGGTCGTTGAGCGAACCGCTTGGACTCACCGTCATGAGTCCGCTGAGCGATGTGTTTGTGTTGCAGTTGTTTGCAAATGTGGCACCGACGAGCGACATCGCTTCAGTTGCGTCGTTTGTTTCGCAACCAACCTTCGCGTGGGAAACTTCGATCTCGCTTGCATGGCATGTGAACTCGCAATGGGATGCGTCGATCGGTGCGAGTTGGCGCTCGCTTGATAGCAGCGTTTTTGATGCAGGATTTCTCGAAGGTACGCCAGCACGCGAGGCGGATCTATCAGCTGGCGCATCAACTGATGGTGCAAGCGAAGGCGTGCTCTGGCTGCGTATTGGCGCTGATTTCTAGCGGAAACGCGTGTGTCAGCCCTTTGCGGCGCGACCGCCAATGAAGCTCGCGATAATCGGCAACGCGAGCCCTGGAATGATCATCCACGACGGATGCGGAATCATCCAGAAGTTCAGCGCGACAAACAGCGCGTTGAGAAAACCAATCGACAGTGCTGCAGGGACCTTGAGTATCGGCGTCACGCGCGCGGCGATCCAACCACCCGTCAGTCCTCCAGCGGTCCACGCGACGAGTAACACCACGAAGGCCTCGAGGGGAACACTTGGCAGCGCCGCCGTCATCGCTTCGCGCGCCGAAGGATCTTGCTTCATCATCAGTGCCGTGGCGGCTTCCATCTCGGCGCCCACAGGAAAATACTTGTGTCCGATGAGTTCGACGACCCACACGAACGCGCTCATGACGATGAGCCCTAGCGGGATGGAGAGAAAGAGTCGAAGAATGTTTAGCATGAGGCAAGGGTATCCATCGCGCGTTTACTTGTTGGCGCGCGCGGCCTTTGAGTAGACAACGCTGGTGACGACGAGGAGCAGTCCGATGATGAGGAGCGCAAGCACGCGCCACATCGTGTCGGCGTTTCTCATGTCAAAGATGAGGACCTTGAGCGCGACGAGCCCGATGAGCGCGAGTCCGACATAGCGCAATTGCGCTGCGTTTTTGCGGAAACCAAGCATCACGAGGCTTACCGCAAGCAGTGCAAGCCAGACGCTGAGTGCAGAGTGCTGCAGTGTCGCGCTGGCGCCGAACGGTGAGACTGTGGGTTCGAAGAAGCGCCAGATCATCGAACTCGACACGACCATGAAGCAGAATCCTCCGATGGTCTTCAGCGATTGAACGATCGCGACGCTCTCACGAAATCCTCCGCGAATGATGAGGCCGCATGCGGTCATCGGAACGATCGTGAGGACGCTGAGATTGAGCAGCCAGTGTTGCAACCACGAATCGCCAGGCGAACTTGCGTGCGATGCGAAGGCCAAACAGGTGGTCCACACGAACACGCTCATTGCCGCAGCAAACAGGCCGACACCTTCGACAAGATCGTGTTTGGCCGTGCGCGCAAAGATCGCGCCAATGGAGCCGACGACACAGATACCGTTGGCGGCGAGCACGACTCCCGCCACACTTGAATCGGTTGAATGCCGAGTGGCGACTTCCGCCATGATCAACATCCCAAGCGCGACAAGACCAAAGGTGAAGCCCATCGCAATTGGAACTTCGCTGAAGCGTTCTTCACGAAAGCGTCGACCTATGAGCGCGAAGACACCGACGATGACCGCCGCAAGCACGATGGCGCCAGACGGTTGCTCTGGCGCTGCATCGCGCTGCCACATGACATGCTGCGAGGTGATCAGAAGCCAACCGAGGGCTGCGAGGCAAGCCCAGAGCACGCTCACTACGCGGATGAGCGAGAGCGATCGTCCTGCGAAAACTGCGACGACTGGAATGGCAAGGAGTACTGCGATTGAGGCGTAGTTTTGCGCGTAGTTCAGCGCGAGCGCGCTCCACAGAATCGCGGCACACGCTGTGAGCGCGCCTGCAATGATCGAAGGTCTCGCAGTGTGCTCTCGATCCAGCGACCATGAGCGCGCCGCAAAGAGTAACGCGCACGCCACCATGAGCGGCGCCCACAGTGCATCGTCCAGTCGCATTCCCCACAGCGACTGACGCCAATCCTGCATCGAAGGAAATGCGAAGAACACTGTGTTGATTCCACTAAAGCTGGCCTCGAACGCGGCCACAATCGTGGCAGCGATGCCGAGGATCACTGAGGCGAGTCCCATGCGTGCGGAGTTGGGTTGATTCAATCGCCGTCCGATGAAGATGCCCGCTGCACCCATCGCTGTCCACGACACTGCGAGCGCACCGCCGCGTACGAGCAGTCCGATCTGCGCGAGTAGTAATGCGCCGACGAGAATCGCCAACACAAAGGACAGTCGCGAACACGCATCCACCACAGCGCAGCCACGCCGATCTTCGCGCCGTTCAATCTCATCAGGTTCACCAGTTGGCACCAGCGTGCGAAGTTGAAATGCTGCGGCGCCACATGCGATCGCAAGGCCAAGCGGAAGCCACGCATGGAACTCGACCCACGGAGTCGGAGCGAAGACGCCGCGAATCGACAGCGTCGATGCGAGCGAAGTGGCGCCGATCGTGAAGGCAACATTTGATCGCGCTGAGCGACCTTGCATCGCAGCCATCACACAATCACCAACGCACATCGCCCACCAGAGCGCGGTGAATCCAATCGTGATGCCAGGATGGCTTGAGCCAAGCGCGCCAAGGAGCGCGATGCCTGCGAGCCCTTGCAAGAGTGCAAAGAAGCGAAACACGCTGAAAGCCCGCGGTCCGAAGCGCATCAGCACGAGTGGCACTGCGTAGACGGCGGTGAGATAGAGCGCGCCGATGAGTGTTTGCTCAAGCGAATCGCCGCGCATCAGCACGCCGAGATTCGCAAAGGCAGGCACGATGTACGCGCCGAGCACACTGATGACGCCGATGGCAACTTCGCGTGAACGCCAGGTGATGGCGCCACCGATGATCGCGACGGCGCAACCTGCGATCAACGCGCCCGCAGGCCCGAAGACATCGAGTGGAGTCAGTCCTGCGCAGGTGCTGGCGTACAGACCGCCAATGCCCGCGGCGATGAGTGACGCGCTCGGCACGCGCCCGATGCGGCTGCGCAGCAGTTCGCCCGCGGCAATGAACGCGCCAGCGAGTGCATAGGCGAGCGCGAGTTTGACTGATGGCGCAATGACAGTGAGCCAGCCTTGATCGACAACGAATTTCGCGAAGACCGCGATGGCGATGATGACGACGATCGATCCAACCCACGCGGCAACTTTCACGCCGAGGAAATGTTCGAGCTCGAGCGGCACGCTGATTTCGGTTGCGGTGAGAGCCGTGGCATCGGTCGTTGAGGTCGAGTTTTCAAGTGTTGGAGTCACTGCATCGTCTGGCGCCGCGGCGGATTGTGCGGACGCCGTTTCATTCGCAAGTGTTCGCGCTTTCCATGCAGCCATCGTGTGTTCAAACGCCGGGCGTTGCCCGGCATCCGCTGAGTTCGAACTCGGCGGCGGAGGCGGGCTCATCGGCGGAGTCATCCGCTCACGCGCCGCAGGAACATGGCGCTCAATACTTTCGAGCCGCTTCTCAATGGCCGCAAGGCGCGCGATCAGTTCGGGATCGTTCATCTTAGAACGATAACAGGAGTTGAATGGACACCACGATGGTGGGTGCCCATGGACTTCAGTCGATGGCTTCGGTTGATGTCATCGCTCGCGTACAGGCGGCGGTGGTGGAGGCGGCGCGGCATCACTGGAACCAGCGCGGCGTGAGTAACGCAAATCAACAGTCGTTGACGAAAGCGTCGTCTTCTCAATCGCTTTCAAAAGGTCTGTGCGCGTGACGCTGCGGCTCGATGGGGCAAACGCCGCAACTTCACTGAGCGCATAGAGCGTGACGGTGTAGATCTTTTCGCCAGGACCCTTCGAACACGGCGGCGCATATTCGTTGCGTCGATTGACGGTGTTACTGCCGAAGCGACCAACATCGCGCGCGCCCTCTCCGATGGCTGTTGCATCAGCGGGGATTCCATGCAGCACGATATAGACATGCTCGCCGCCGTCTGGCGGAATGTGATGCATGGTGAGCGCGATGCTCTTGGTGCCCGCAGGGAGATTTGCCCATGAAAACGCGGGAGAAACACTGTCGCCGTCGCAAGTGCATCGTGTGTCGAGCATGCCCGCGCTATCGAGGGAAGTGCAGCGCAGCGTGAAGCTCGTCGCGGAGGGTTGCACGGCAGGCGGCGTA
>QWPU01000103.1 GCA_003671065.1 Planctomycetota bacterium
TCGACATCAGGGAAGTCGTGGGCGCGAAGAAGCGGCAGTACTTGGTGCTTGAGAATGTTCGCAATCTGACGGGTCCGCGTCATACAGAAACGTGGAAGACGATTATCGAGACGATTCGCGCTGCGGGATATTCAGTGTCGCGCCAGCCGGTTGTGCTCACCCCTCACCTGATTCCGAAAGAGCATGGTGGTGCTCCACAGGTTAGAGATAGAGTTTTTATTCTGTGCGAACGTGATGAACGGCGAGCAAATCTCGAGGTCAGTCCACTGATGTGCCGAGATTTTTTCAGCGAGCAGTGGAGTCCAGATCAGTGGCGGATCGCCGACTATCTAACGCCTGATCGAGAGATCGATGAGATCGATCGCTATCGCCTCGGGGCTAAGGAGTGTGCGTGGCTCGAAGCCTGGGACTACTTCGTCAAGAACATTGAGACCGACGTGCTCCCGGGCTTTCCGATTTGGGTGGACGCATTTGTCGTCGATCCAGCCATCCCGCATGACACGCCGGACTGGGAGCGCAACTTTTTGGAGAAGAACTCCCAGTTCTATCGCGAGCACCAGCAGTTCATAGATTGCTGGCTCAAGATGAAGTGGGGCAAGACGTCGAAACTCTGCGTCCACGAGTTTCCACTTTCTCGGCAGCGGTTCGAATGGCAGGCGCGAAAGAAACACCCCACGCGCAGCCGGAGAACGATTCGTGATCTCGTCTGTCAAATGAGACCAAGCGGAATTCGCGTGAAGCCAGCGACGTACCTTCCCGCTCTTGTTGCGATTACGCAGACATCAATCGTTGGTCCAGGCATTGAGGGGGTGGATCAGTACCGAACGATCACTCCGCTCGAAGCCGCGAGGTTGCAAGGCATTCCAGGAGGGATCTTTGCGCGCGCGGGAGTCAGCGAGCGAGCTGCATACAAGCAACTAGGTAATGCTGTGAATGTCGGTGTCGTTGCGCTTGCGATGCGTGCGCTCTGGGGCGAGTTACCAAGTGAAACAGAGGGAGAACCCTTGCTCTTTGCATGCGCTCAATCTTCAAGCGGATTCAGTCAAGCGGTGGGATCCCAGGGCTGACGCCACTGCGCCATAAACTCACGCGAACGCCTGCGCCTGCGCGGTGGCGATACATCAGAGGCACAAAGAGCCGAGACTGGCGTGCGTAGGCCATCGCACTGGCGATCTGCTTCGCGCTGATCAGGCTGTCCGTCTTGTTGTTCGAAGTAAATTGGATGTTCGTTCGAAGATAGTCAAGAGGGATGACATACGCGCCTTGCGGCTGCCCCTTTAAAGCTCCACTGCTTAGTGGATCTCGAAACGACATGATCACCATCGATGCCAAGAATTCGTTGCGCATTAACCCAGTGGGTCCGTTCTTGCTCCAGGCAAGTGCAAGGTCGCCACTGCCAGAAAACCCAATTGTCTTATGCGAGAGCGGATAGTTTTCGAAGTAGTAGTCGGCGTCCTTGATACCGCCCGCTGACATCTCCACAAATCGAGAGTCGCTACTCACTAGCATGTCTCTGAACAAGGATTCTTGTTGCTGTCCCCCAGTCAGACCCGCACCTTGTTTACCAGCATTTTGAAGCATCAAGACAGAAGCGAGGTGCGCGAATCGAAGCGCTAGTGGTTCGTTTGACGGTCCCAGTTTCATCCATACATCGTTCACCGCACTGGCTATCAATTTGCATTGTTCGATGTGTTGCATGGGTCTCTCCTCGTGTCTAGCGCGCTGTCATTAGTGGTGTTCTCAATCAAGCAAGCGCGATCTCAAGCATCCGCGCCGCGCGCAGCAGGGTCTCTTCCGCAAACGCGGGCGCTTGCAGTTGCAGGCCGACGGGAAGGCGCGTGCCCGCTTCGTCGGCGAATCCGCCGTTGATGGAAATGCCTGGAATTCCAGCGATATTCGTGTTGACGGTGTAGACATCGCACAGATACATCGACAGCGGATCGGTCTTGCCGCCGAAAGGGAACGCGGCGACTGGCGAGGTTGGACCGAGCACGACATCGCATGATGCGAAGGCGCGGTCGAACTCTTCTTTGATGAGACGACGCGCTTGCAAAGCGCGTTTGTAATACGCGTCGTAGTAGCCGCTGCTGAGCACATAGGTGCCGAGCATGATGCGTCGTTGCACTTCAGGGCCGAAGCCTTCGGCGCGGCTCTTTGAGTAGAGGTCTTCGAGATCATCGCCTGGCGAAAGTTTTGCGCGATGGCCGTAGCGAATGCCGTCGTAGCGCGCGAGATTGCTGGAGGCTTCTGCGGGCGCGATGACGTAGTAGGTCGAGATGCCGATGTCGGTCAGCGGAAGTTCGATGTCAATGATTTCGGCGCCGATGGCGCGAGCTGCACTGATCGCGCGTTCAAGCACTTGCGCAACTGCAGGCGAATTTGCTTCGCTGCGATACTCGCGTGGCACGCCGATGCGCAGTGATGCGAGCGGACGATCGACCAGCGGCGCGAGTGGCTCGCATGGCGCATCGGCGCTGGTTGAATCGCGCGCGTCGCTACCGACAATCGCGTCATAGACAAGCGCGGCGTTGCGCACGGTTGTTGCGAACGGACCGATTTGATCGAGGCTCGAACCGAACGCGACGAGTCCGTAGCGCGAGATGCGTCCGTAGGTTGGCTTGAAACCAACGCATCCGCAGAGCGCAGCAGGTTGGCGAATCGAACCACCTGTGTCGCTTCCAAGCGCCGCGTCACAGAAACCCGCAGCAACCGCAGCCGCACTTCCACCACTGCTGCCGCCGGGAACGCGCGAGGAATCCCAGGGATTGCGCGTTGCACCGAATGCACTATTTTCCGTGCTCGAACCCATTGCGAACTCATCGAGATTAGTTTTACCAATTACGATTGCGCCTGCTTCGTAGAGCATCTCGACAGCAGTCGCGTCAAACGGCGAACGATAGTTCGCGAGCATCTTCGACGAGCAGGTCGTGTGACCTTCGCGCATCACGATGTTGTCTTTCATCGCAATCACACAGCCCGCGAGCGAGCCAGGATCGCGTCCGCTGGCGACCATCTTGTCAATCGCGCGCGCGCGGGCGCGAGCAGCATCAGCGTGCACTTCATTGAAGGCGTGAATGACGCCGTCGTGCTGAGCGATGCGCGCGAGAAACGCTTCAACGCGAACAGCGGCGGGCGTGGCGCCACTGCGAACACTTGCACAGATCGTCGCGAGATCCTCGGGCGACGCGACGGGCAATTCCGCGTTCAACGCGCAACTACTCACGCGCCACCTCCATCAGCAAGCACCTTGGGAACCGCAAGAAAACGCCCTTCGGTTGCAGGCGCGTTCATTAAGAACTCTTCGATGCTCATGCCATCGACGGGCACATCAGCGGCGAGGCGATTGGTCAAGCGCATCGGATGCGCCATCGGCTCTACGCCATCAGTGTCAAGCGCTTGCAACTTCGCGATATGACTCAGAATGCGCGTTAACTCGCTACGCATTGACTCAACGCACGCGCTGTCAATAGCGAGACGCGAGAGTTTCGCGACATGTTGGACTTCCTTTGATGTCAGTTCGCTTGAAGTGAGTTCTGCTGCGCTCATTTAGGCGAAGGTAGCAGATCGCTTGGGCCTATACTCCTCCCCCTTATGACTGTGCAGAAGCCGATTGTTCGAGTGCTGAGAGTGTTCGCCCAAGCAACCATTTCGATCGTCTTCATTGGCGTTGGGATCGGGATTTACTACTGGCTCTACGAAACGCGCGCGACGCCTTCGGCGAGTGATCCATCGACGACGGGGCGCTTGCGTCTCTTAGTGAGTGAGCCGTTGGAACAGCCTGTAGGACGGCGTTTTCGTGCGTTCGGACAAGTGCGCGCGTTGAACTCCGCCGATGTGCCCGCGCGAGTGAATGCGACCGTCGCGCAGCTGCATCCGAATTACCGCGAAGGTGCGACCGTCGCTGCAGGTGAAGCACTTGTCACGCTTGATGACAGTGACTTCAAGCGTCAAGCGACGATCGCGCAGGAATCTCTGCGAAGTATCGAAGCGCTACTCACCATGCTCTCGCGGGATGAAACGACGATGCAGCGCGCGCTTGAACTTGCTGAAGAGGATGCTGCGTTGATGACTGCCGATCTCACGCGCGTGCGTGAAGCGTTGGCAAATGACGCCGCGATCGCGCGCGAAGTCGATCGTGCTCGCGCGAATGCGATTGCCTCGGAACGCGCGGTGATTGCTGCGCGTGATGCATTTGAAAAAATTCCGCTTCGCCGCAGCGCATTGCTTGCCGATCAGGCGCGTCAACAAGCCGCGTGTGAACTTGCGCAGCTCTCGCTTGAACGCGCGGTGATTCGCGCACCGATGGCAGGCGTGATTCAAACTGCTGAACTTGATGTTGGTGAACTCGCGGCACCAGGCGTGTTGGTTGCGCGTGTGGTCGATCCGAGTGTCGTTGAGATTCCCGTGCTGCTGCCTGCAGGTGCGCGCAGCGTGGTACGGATTGGTGACCGCGTGACTGTCCGTGCTGATCGCGCAGCAGCCGCAACCGTTGAAGCGCGCATCACGCGCATTGCGCCTGAAGACAACGCAACAACGCGCACGATGACCGTCTACGCCGAAGCAGTGGGCACAACGGAACTTGCGCCAGGCGCGTTTGTCGAAGCGGAAGTGAGCGCGGCGAGTTCCGATGCACGCATGGTGTTGCCGCGCCGCGCAGTTAGTGGTGGACGCATCATCATCATTCGCGATGGAATCGCGCACAACCTTTCCGTCGAAGTGGAGTTTGCTTTCACAGGAACGCTTTCGCCTGTGCTTCCTGACACTGAGTGGGTCGTGCTCAAGAATGTGCTGCCGCCGCAAACGCTGGTGGTGCTTGATGGTTCACGACGCATTAAAGAAGGCGCGCCTGTTGTTGCGGTGCGCGCTGGCGAAGAGAGCATCCCGTCTGACCTTCAGCCAGATGCGCCGAAACTCAAGTAGAACAGATGGACTCGTAGAACAGATGGACTTCATAACTTTCGGTGTCAAGCGTCCCGTCTTCGGCAGTTTGCTGATGTGGTTCTTCGTGATCGCAGGAACTGCAGCGTTGCTCTTGATGCGACGCGAGTTCTTTCCTGCGGTTGAGCCTGAAGCCGCGCGCATTGCCATCATCTATCCAGGCGCGAGCCCGACTGAAGTTGAAGAGTCGATGGCGCGCAAGATTGAAGATGCGGTCATTGATGTTGAAGGCGCGCGAAAGGTCACCGCCAATCTTGTTGAAGGCGGCGGCGGCATCGTCGTGGAGTTTGAAGATGGCGCGGATATCGATCAAGGCATCGATGATGTGCGCATCGCGATTGATCGTTTGCAGGATCTGCCAGCTGAAGCCGAACGCGTGCGCGTGACGGAAATGAAGCCGAATTTCCCTGTGCTTATTGTGAGTCTCTTCGGTGACTCTGGTGAAGAAGCACTCAAGCGCGCGGCGCGACAAGTTGGTGATGACCTGCGGTCGCTGGAAGGAATGGGCGCAGTGCTCGTGACGGGTGCGCGGCCATATCAGTTGCGCATTGATGTCGATCGTGCGGCGCTCGCGCGTCACGGAATGCGTCTGTCGCAGGTGGCCGATGTCGTGCAAGCATGGATGGCGGAAGTCCCGTCGGGCACGATGCGCACAGGCGGTACGAATCTGGGCGTGCGCACGCTTGGCGCTGCTGAACGCGCCGATGCCATTCGTTTGATTCCGCTGAAGGCAACGGTTGATGGCCAACTGGTTTCGGTTGGTGATGTTGCGAAAATCATCGAAGGTTTCGCCGACGATCAAGTGTCGCGTCGTTTCAACGGCAAGCCTGCAACGAGTCTTGTCATCTTCAAGACCTCTGATGAAGACGCGGTGCGCATTGCCGAGATGACGCGTGGATATGTCGCAGCGCGACAAGGAATTCCGCTCGAACCAGGCAGTGTGTGGAATCGTGTGACGGGTTTGGTTCGCGGTTCCGATCGCGGGCGCGGATACGAACTTGGCGAAGAAGCGAATCGCCGCGAGCCGATTTCGTGCAGCATCGTTGCGCATAATGATCTCGCGCGCATCATCGAAGGTCGACTCGATTTGCTCACCAATGACGCGTTGCAAGGCTCAGCGCTTGTGCTCATCATCATGGTGCTGTTCATGAATGTGCGCGCCGCGTGGTGGGTGATGAGCGGAATCTTCGTGTCGATTGGTTGCACGGTGCTTTCGATGTACGCGCTTGATGTCACGCTGAATCTCGTCACGATGTTTGGTTTGCTCATCGTGATAGGCATGCTTGCTGATGATGCGATTGTCGTCGCCGACATCATCATTCAACGCAGCGCACATGGTGAAGATCCTGACGAAGCGGCGATTAAAGGCACGAAGAGTGTGTTCTGGCCAATCGTCGCCAACGGCGCAACGATCATCCTCGCGTTTCTTCCGCTCGCGTACGTCGCTGGTCGCATGGGCGATTTGTTGTCGGCGCTTCCGATTGTTGCAGCAGTCGCGCTCGGCTCAAGCGTGGTTGAAACGATGGTGATTCTTCCGTCGCACATGTCTCACACGATTGCAGGCATGCGCAATCGCAAAGTTGGTTGGCTCGGTCAACGATGGAAGCGATTTGAAACATGGCGCGAAGCGAAAGTTGTTCCGCTGATGCAACGGAAGTACGCGGAGTTTGCGCGCTATTGCATTGCGCATCGCTACGCCGCAACGAGTTTGACGCTTGGTGTTCTGATCGCGAGCCTTGGCATGGTTGCAGGCGGACGATTGCCGTTTGTCTTCTTGCCCGCTGAAGATGCAGAGACCATCATCATTGAGATTCGCTTGCCGATTGGTTCGACGCAAGACGCGACTGCGCGCGTGGTCAAGCAGTTTGAAGCCGCGTTGCGAATCCCCGCAGAAGTGAGCGGTTTCTCTTCGATTCTCGGGCAAAGCACCAACTTCGAAACAGGGCAACCTGATGCCGCCGCGCCGCACATTGCGCAGATGTTCGTTGAACTCGTGCCTGTGGAAACGC
This sequence comes from Planctomycetota bacterium, assembly GCA_003671065.1. Classification (GTDB taxonomy): domain Bacteria; phylum Planctomycetota; class Phycisphaerae; order Phycisphaerales; family SM1A02; genus QWPT01. The sequence goes on from QWPU01000103.1 coordinate 6,948, forward strand.
GTTCGCGTGATTCAGCGACAGTGATGGATGAAGTGCGCGCTGCGGTTGGTTCGGTCGATGAAGCGGAGAGTATTGAGTACAAAGAAATCTCTGGCGGACCTGCGGGTGCCGACATTACTTATCAAATTCGTTCGGCTGATCCGCTGCTCGCGCGCGAAGCTGCTGACCGTGTGAAGCTTGCGCTTGCGAAGTTTGAAGGCGTGTACTCCATCAACGATGACGACTTCAGCACGCAGCGCGAACTGCGCGTAAAACTGCGTGAAGGTGCGGCGGCGATGGGGCTGACGACTGCCGATGTCGCGCGACAAGTGCGTGGCATTCTATTTGGTCTTGACGCGCATACCTTCTCGAGCGATCGCGAAGACATCGATGTGCGCGTGCGTCTTGATGAAGACTCTCGCACGCGCATTGACTCGATTACAGATTTGTGGATCGCAACGCCCGCTGGTGGTCGCGTGCCGCTTGCGGAAGTTGCTGATGTCACGGAAGACAACGCATACGCGTCGGTCAAACGCGTGGATCGTGAACGCGCGATCACGGTCACGGCCGATTGCGCAGTCGGCACGATTCCTGAAGACATCACGCGCGCGCTTGCTGCGGAACTCAGCGTGATTCAGCAGGACATTCCGTCAGTCGACATTCGCGAAGCAGGGCGACAAAAAGATCTCAACGATGCGTTCACATCCTTGCCCTACGCGTTTTGCGGTGCAATGCTGATGATTTATGTCGTGCTCGCATGGCTGTTTGGAACCTACTCGCAACCACTCGCAGTGATGATCGCGATTCCATTCGGCCTCATCGGCGTGGTGTGGGGGCATCTCCTCATGGGATTTCCACTCACTTTCCTCTCGCTCATCGGAACGGTGGCGCTGTCAGGAATCGTCGTGAACAACTCGCTCATCCTTGTTGAGTTTGCCAATGAGCGTCGTCGTAGCGGTGAGAGTCTTGCTGATTCACTCGTGAATTCAGGCGCAAGTCGACTTCGCCCAATCTTGCTCACGACTGGCACAACGATCTTCGGCATCTTGCCCTTGCTACTCGAGCAGTCGTTCCAAGCGCGCTTTCTCATTCCGATGGCCATCGCGATCAGCGCGGGTCTCTTGTCAGCGACGATTCTCACACTGGTGATTTTGCCTGCAAACTTGCTGATCATCGACGACATTCGTCGTGCGCTCAGTGTGCTGTGGAATGGTGAATCCGATCATGCTTCAACGCATGGAACTCATGCGCCCCACGCGTCCAAGTCAAGCAGCATTGAGTGACCGTTCGCTACACTCGCGCGCATGAAGAGCGCGAAGGCACACCTCAAAGGCACACTCCGCGACACCCTCAAAGGCGATGGACTCGTCGTGGTCGGCGTCGATCTTGGTGGCACTAACATTCAGATTGGTGTTGTTGACGCGGATGGAAAAATCATCGGTCGCTGCAAGCGCAAGACCAAGGCCGTTGATGGTCGCGTTCGCGTGATTGAGCGCTTGTGCGAAGGCGTTTCGCGTGCGCTTGAGGACGCGAAGATCCCGCGCGAGAAATTGTTCGGCGTCGGCGTCGGTGCGCCAAGCGCGGTGGACTTCGACAATGGCGTCGTCATCAAAGCAGGCAATCTCGGTTGGGAGAATGTTCCGCTGCGCGAGTTGCTGACGAAAGAACTCAACACGACTGTCGCGCTCGACAACGATGTCAATGTCGCGGCGTGGGGCGAAGTTGCGCTCGGTGCTGCGCGCGGCCGCGAGAATGTGCTGGCCGTGTGGGTTGGCACTGGCGTCGGCGCAGGCCTCGTGCTTGAAGGTGAACTCTGGCGCGGACCGTGCTTTACAGCGGGCGAAATTGGGCAAGTCGTGCTGTTTCCTGGCGGTCAACCAGGCTTCATGACCGTCGAAGATATTTGTTCGCGCACGGGCATCGTGAATTCGCTTCGACGCTTGCTTTCGATGTATCCCGAATCCTTGCTGCACAAGATTTTGGCGGAGAAGTCCGACGACGGCGGCGGACTCGGTTCCTCGGTCATCGCGCGCGCTTACGAGCGCGAAGACGAGTTGACTAGGCGCGTGGTCGACAAGAGCGCGGAGTTCTTGGGTGTTGCCATCGCGAACTTCGTCACGATGACATCGATCGATTGCGTGGTCCTCGGCGGTGGTGTCGTCGAAGCGCTCGGTGAACCGTATGTTGCGCGCGTGCGCCGAAGTTTCGAACGCAGCGTGTTTCCTTCGACCCTCACCAAGATCGACATCCTTGCCAGCACGCTCAACGACGACGCAGGTGTGCTCGGCGCCGCGATGTTGCTGACGGCGTAACGCGCGAAGCCCTTCATGCCGCATTCGCTCACTGACATCACCAAC
>QWPU01000104.1 GCA_003671065.1 Planctomycetota bacterium
CCGAGCTCTGCGCGCATACGACTTCGAATTCGTTAATTACTGGCATCGGCGCGGCGCGGACAACGGTTTCCTTCCTTCGTCCGCGCTGATCAGTTTGCGAGGGATCGGGAGTTGGCAGCGGCCGGCGTTGCTCCGTTGGCGCAGCCGACGACCTGCATGTTGGCCGAACTGACCGCTCGCCAATCTCGACTGGCTTCTGACGAGACTGGGGCAGAAGCCAGCGGAGCCGAACTTGCATTATTGAGAATTACGGATATCTTTATCCGTAGATTGTCGATCCCTCCGCAGTTGAGTCGATCAATCCGAACGGCAGATGGGCACCGCGCAGGAAAGCGCGCTGAGGTGCGACGCGATGAGGCGCGATTAGGACTGGTTTGGCAATCACGGAGCAATTGATCATGAAATTGAACACGGAAGCGCGGAGCGGCAATCGCAATTCGAGTCGGAAGCAGGGCGCTTGTGCGCCAGCTCCAGCAAGTGTTGGCGGAGATCAGCCGTCAGACCCTTGCAACAAGGAGACACTCGATGGCGCACTCTGAAGCACTCACGGCAACCGCATCACCGCATCGCGAACGGTTCTCCTACGACGACGGCGTCGTCCGCGGCTTCATGTTCGCTTCGCTGGGGTGGTCAGTCGTCGGCATGTTGGTCGGCGTGCTCGCCGCGCTACAGCTGTCCGATCCGCGGTTCAACTTCGGGCTCGAGTGGCTCAGCTTTGGCCGCATTCGTCCCCTGCACACCAACGCGGTCATCTTCGCGTTCGCGGGCAACGCAATTTTCGCCGCGGTCTACTACTCGTCTCAGCGCCTGCTCAAAGCACGGATGTTCAGCGACGTCCTCTCGCGCATCCACCTTTGGGGTTGGCAAGCGATCATCGTCGCTGCAGCGTTGACGCTTCCATTTGGATTCACCCAATCCAAGGAGTACGCCGAGCTCGAATGGCCAATCGACATTGCTGTCGTGTTCATTTGGGTTGTGTTCGCCGTGAACTTCGTTGGCACGTTGTTGTTGCGCCGCGAGCGCCATCTCTATGTCGCAATCTGGTTTTACATCGCGACCGTCGTCGCGATCGCCGTGCTGTACATCTTCAACAACTTGGTGATGCCCGCGGGATGGCTTCGTTCGTACTCGGTGTATGCGGGCGCGCAGGACGCGTTCATGCAGTGGTGGTACGGACATAACGCGGTGGCATTCTTCTTGACCACGCCGTTTCTCGGCCTCATGTACTACTTCTTGCCCAAGGCGGCAGGACGACCCGTCTTCTCGTATCGCTTGTCGATCGTGCACTTCTGGAGTTTGGTGTTTCTCTACATCTGGGCTGGCCCGCATCACCTCCACTACACAGCGCTTCCTGAATGGGCTTCGACGTTGGGAATGCTGTTCAGCGTGATGCTGTGGATGCCTTCATGGGGCGGCATGATCAACGGGTTGTTGACATTGCGCGGCGCGTGGCATCGTGTTGCGACTGACCCGGTGCTCAAGTTCTTCGTCGTGGGAATCACCTTCTACGGCATGTCCACATTCGAAGGTCCGCTGCTCGCGGTCAAGAGCGTGAATGCATTGAGTCACTACACCGACTGGACCATTGCGCATGTTCATGCAGGCGCGCTGGGTTGGGTTGGATTCATGTGTTTCGGAATGTTCTATTGGCTTGCGCCGCGGCTGCTTCAAGCACCGATCGCGAAACCTTCGTGGGTGGCATTCCATTTCTGGATTGCGACCATCGGCATTCTGCTTTACATCGGCGCGATCTATTGGGCGGGACTCACCCAGGGTTTGATGTGGCGCGCGTTCGACGCTGAGGGAATGCTGCAGTTCCCTGACTTCATCGAGACGGTCACCGTGCTCCTTCCGTATTACTGGATTCGCGTTATTGGTGGAAGTCTCTATCTCGCCGGCGCGATTCTCATGTGTGTCAACGTCGCGCTCACATGGGCTCGTGGGCCGAAACAGTACGAGGTTCCAGTCTACGAAGCAGCTTCGCTGCGACGCGAGTTCGAAGAGCCGCCGATTCCTGGTTCGTCGTTGCCCAAGGGCTACGTCATTGACTTTGCGCGCAAGCTTGATGTGTTCGCACAGCTTCGCTGGCATCGCAAGTATGAGGGGCTTCCGATTGTGTTCACCGTGCTCGTCGCCATCGCGGTGCTGGTCGCGAGCCTTGGCGAAATCGTGCCGATTTTCGCACGAAAATCAGACATTGCGCGTATCGCGAGTGTCGAACCATACTCGCCACTTGAACTCATCGGACGCGACATCTACATCTCCGAGGGGTGTGTCAATTGCCACTCACAGATGATCCGGCCTTTGCGTGCGGAGACTGAGCGTTACGGCGAATACAGCAAGCCCGGCGAGTTTGTGTTCGATCATCCATTCTTGTGGGGATCACGCCGCATCGGGCCAGACCTCGCGCGCACAGGACGACGGATTCCTTCGCCGTTGTGGCACGTGCGTCATCTCAATTTTCCTACGGACACGAGCCCTGGCTCGATCATGCCGCCGTATCCGCATTTGCTCGAGAAGGAGCTCGACTTCACTCAAGCCGCCGAAACTATGACTGCGATGAAGGCGCTCGGAGTTCCTTACAGCGAGCGCGATGTCATCGACGCCGCGTTGAACGCGAGAGCGCAGGCTGACGCAATCGCTGCGCGCGTCGTCGCCGAAGCGGGTCCCACTGGAGTCGCTGATCGCAAGATGGTTGCACTCGTGGCGTATCTGATGAGACTCGGAACGGATCTCGACAAACCCATCGCGCCTCCATCGCCGGCAACTCCTGGAATTGCTGCGGTAAACCCGCCATCTGATGCAGAAAAAAGAGGCGGCCAATGACGATTGCGCTCACGGGACCGGAGTGTTCGCTACTGTTTTTCCTCGGCTTGTTCTTCGCGCTGTTGGCTTGGCTCTTCGTATTCGCGCGGCGCAACTGGCAGCGCGAGGCGCGCCTTCCACTCGACGAGGGACCTGTGCCGAACGAAGGCATCGGTGGCCAAGCGACAACCACTCAATCGACGAAGGCTGATCGCAATGCATGAGCAACGCACCCATACTTCTTCCTCGCATTTCAGCGACTCTCATCCTCACGCAGACGATGAGCAACTGCACGCGGCGCAACTGCTCGATCACAATCACGATGGCATTCGTGAATACGACAACCCCATGCCATTCTGGTGGGGGGCGATTTTCTGGCTCACGATCGTGTTGTCCTTTCCGTACCTCGTGTACTACCACCTCGGCGGCGTTGGCACTTCGATCACCGAAGACTACGACCAGGAGGTTGGTTCGTTTTACGAAATGCAGGCGGCCAAACTCGGCAATCTGAAGCCGGACGAAGCGACGATTTTGACGATCGCGCAAGACCCAAAGAAACTGCTTGCGGGACGCAACATGTTTCGCGTGAACTGCGCGACGTGCCACGCATCAGATGGTGGTGGTCAAACCGGTCCCAACCTCACGGATGACGCGTACATCAATGTGCGCAAGGTCGAGGACATTGCGCGCACGGTGAAAGAAGGCGTTGTCGCCAAGGGAATGCCCGAGTGGGGGAAGCGATTTAGTGAGCCGCAACTGGTGCTTCTTGCCGCGTATGTCGCCAGTTTGCGGGGAACGACTCCCGCGGCACCGCGTGAAGCACAAGGTGATCGCATCGCGCCATGGCCGACGATTGTCATCGAGGCACCGCCGATCAATCAAGAGGTCGGAAAGTAAATGCATCGCGCGCGCGCCAGAATCGCGTTGCAAGACGAAGCGTCTCCGGCAACGCGAGTGTCGCCTGCAGGCGCGCCTGATCGCGGTCCACTGCTTGCGCCAGAGAGTCGCGTGCTGGCCACACTTGCCGCGGACGGCACGCGACGTTGGATTCGACCGCGTCTCAGTCCCAACGTGTGGTGGCAACGTCGGCGGATTACCGCGTGGACGCTCATGCTGCTTTACAGCGTGATTCCTTGGACTACGTGGGGCGGAATGCCCACGGTGTTGCTCGACATTGTCGAACGCAAGGCGGTGTTCTTTGGAACTGTTTTTCGGCCTACTGAGACACTGTTGTTCGCGCTGGCGTCGCTCGCAGTGTTCGTCGTCATCTTTCTGCTCACGGCAGTTCTTGGGCGCGTTTGGTGCGGGTGGGCGTGTCCGCAAACGGTGTACATGGAATTTCTCTATCGCCCTCTAGAGCGCGTGTTTTTGGGTCGAGCTGCGCTCAATTCAAAAGCGATCATTGCTCCATGGCGCCGCGTTGCGTTGGGCGCTGCGTATGTGTTGGTCTCTGCGCATCTGGCGAACACACTGCTTGCGTGGTTTGTCGGCGCGCCTCGCTTAAGTGAGTGGATCTTCACGAGTTCGCCCGCGGCGCATCCAACGGCGTTTGCGGTCTTCGCCGTCGTGACCGCGCTGATGCTGCTCAACTTTGCGTTCTTCCGCGAGCAAACATGTTCAATCATGTGTCCGTACGGACGATTGCAATCAGCACTGATTGACCGCAACTCGCTCGTCATCGGCTACGACAGTCGTCGAGGCGAACCGCGTGGAAAGGCGGGGAGTGCGCCACGCACGCGTGAACACTCATCGTGTAGTGGCAAGTGTGGCTGTGACGGAAATGGCGGATGCGGAAGCGGATCTGGCTGTGGGGGCGATCATCATTCTCACGATCATCCTCATGATCATCACGGCCATGACTCAGAGGAGCATGATCATGATCATGAGCATGCGTTCGCGGATCCGCATCGGGTTCAGCTCAATGTGCTCCGACGCTCACCCGCACTTGCGGCACCACGCGGCGATTGCATTGATTGCACGATGTGCGTGCAGACCTGTCCTGCGGGCATCGACATTCGTGACGGTGTCCAACTGGAGTGCATCGCATGCGCGCAGTGCATCGACGCCTGCGACGCGGTGATGGCGCGTATCGGCAAGCCGCTTGGTCTCATTCGCTACGCGTCGCAGCGTGCGCTTCGCGGCGAGAGCACACGCAAGTTCCGTGCGCGGCTAGTGGTCTACCCAGTCATGCTCGCCATCTTGGTTGCATTCATCGCCGTGATAATCGCCACGCGCAAGAGTGCGTTCGTTGCGGTGCTGCGCACGCAGGGGATTCCGTACGTCATGCACTCGGCAGGATCCATCGATGAGCGCGTCGAAAGCGTGGTGCGACTTCGCATTGACAATCGTCGTCGCTCCACTGCGTCATACATGGTGTCGGGCGACGAACACGTCACGCTCGGACGCGACGCAGAGGTCGAAATCGCCGGTGATTCCAGCGGAATCGTCGAGGTACTGGTGCACAGCACCGCCGCCGAGTTTGTGCGCGGTCGACGGGAGATCACCCTCTTCGTGCACGACACCGTGGGCGACGCGGCGCAGTTTCGCGACACAGTCACGACTCACGTACTTGGACCGTGGACTCTCGCTCCCCTCAATCTCGAATCGAGTCATCCATGAGCATTACTGTGCGAGGTCTCATACGCGATCGTTGGATGTTTGCTCCAGCATTGCTCCTCACGGGCACGGTGACGCTGGGGACAGTGACTGTGCTTTGCGCAGTCGTTGGACATCCGCTCGGAGCGGAACCCGCGTACGACACGAGGGCTGTGGCGTGGCAGGCGCAGCGTGAACAGCGCGCCATCAACGAACAACTTCGATGGGTCATCACGCTTCAAGTGAGCGACGTCGATGGAAGTCGCGCGTTGTCGATGCGCATTGAAGACAAGCATGGCGTGCGCATTCACGCCGATCGCGTGCGAGTCGAGTGCATTCCCATTCGCGCCGCTGAGGCGCGCGTCACTGTGGAGTTGTCGACTGTTGCTGAGGGCGAGTACGCAGGAACGTTTGATTCACCCATTGGTGGTCAATGGGAGTTCCGCGTCGAAGTGATGCAAAATGCCGTGCTCTACAGCGAATCGGTGCGTCGCTTCTTGTCGGCGGGCACAGGCAACGGCGACAGCCGACATGACGAAATGAGCGAGGTGAGGCATGGTGGATAGCGCCACTGTCGCTCTCGCGGGCACAGTGCTCGCGGCGAGTCTGCTCGGAAGCGCGCACTGCGCGGGAATGTGCGGCGGCATTGCGCTCGTGGCAATCGGCACAGATCGCCGCGCGCGCATCGTGCGACAAGTGGGATATCACGCGGGTCGCTTGATTTCCTACAGCGTCGTTGGCATTGCGGCGGGGATTTGTGGAGCGGTCGTGGATGACGCAGGTGTGCTCATCGGCGCGCAGCGTGTCGCGGCGATTGCGGCAGGGACTGCAATCGCGGTGATCGGACTTGTTGCCGTCGCCCGCGCACTCGGCGCACGCATGCCACGCTTCAACATCGTTGGAGACGCAACACCGCGTCAGAGCAATCTCGGTCTTGCTCTTCCGATCGCGGACGGGCGGGGGCGTGATGGAACTCGCAATGAGGCGTCAATCATTGCGGCGCCGCGCGCGTTGGTGCTGCTCGCGCAACGCGTGCATTCACACACGCTGCGACTTCCGCCAGCCTGGCGCGGAGTTCCACTGGGACTCGCGACACCGCTGCTGCCATGCGGCTGGCTCTACGCATTTGCCGCAATTGCTGCAGGAAGCGCGTCGCCATTGTTGGGCGCGCTCGTCATGGTTGCATTCTGGTTGGGCACTGTTCCTGCAGTGGTCATCGCGTCCAACGGCGCGCGATTCATGTTTGCGCGACTTGGCCGCGCTGCGCCGATTGTCGCGGGCATTGCGATGTTTGCGATTGGAACACAGGTCGCATGGACGCGTGGATCGATCGCAACCGCCGCAATGCATGAGGCGATGACGTTGCGCTCACAGCAGAGCAACGCCACCGTTGCACAACTCAAATCGAGTGTCGATGCCGTCGCCAACGAAGTTCCCGCGTGCTGTCGGGAGGCGCCATGAACACGGCAAGTGAACCACTGAACACTGCAGAGTGCGCGCACTGCGGCTTGCCAGTTGCACGCGGTGATTTCAATCCACGCGCGCGACATCAGTTTTGTTGCTCGGGCTGTCGCGCGGTGCACAGCGCACTGGTGGAGAACGGATTCGAGCGCTACTACGAACTCAGAGAAGCGGAACGTGCCGAGAGCGCCGCACGTGCGCAAGCACTGGCGATTCCCGCGCAAGTGAGCAATCGCGGATTCGAACATCTCGACGGTGAGCACTTTCAACAACCGCATGTGCGTGCAACCGCCGACGGATTAAATACGGTTGAAATGCGCATCGATGGCATGCGCTGCGGCGCGTGTGTGTGGTTGCTCGAATCCACGCCGCGCATCGTCACTGGATTGGTGGAGTGCCGCGTCGACAGCGCGCGCGCGATCGCGATGCTGCGATGGGATCCGCGTGAGGTCGCGCTCTCAAGCGTCGCGCAGCGATTTGACACGCTCGGCTATCAACTCATTCCACTGGGCGACATCGAAGGCGTGAAGCGTGAGCGCGCTGCAGATCGCGCGTGGTTCGTACGCATCGGCGTTGCGGGCGCGATTGCCAGCAATGCGATGGCGGTGGCCTTCGCGTTGTATGGGGGAATCATCTCGGAGATGCCTACGAGCTTTCGCCTGTATTTCCAGTGGTATTCGGTGGGTTTGGCGGTGGCGGCGTTGTTCGTGCCTGGACGCGTCTTCCTCACCAACGCGATTGCAGCGCTGCGTATGCGCACGTCGCACATGGATATTCCGGTGGCGTTTGGATTGATGGCCGCTGTTGGTGCCGGCATCGTGGCGACCGTACGTGGCACTGGTTCGATCTACTGCGAGAGCGCAGCCATGTTGGTGTTTCTACTGCTCGTCGGCAGGTTCGTCCAGTTTCGCAGTCAACGACAAGCGCGTGAACAAGTCGAGTTGTTGCTCGCGATTCTTCCCGCAGTGGCGCGTCGCGTACAGCGATCAGCCGATAGACAGACAGAGCAACTTGTCGAAGTCTTGTCCGAGTCACTGAACCCCGATGATGTTGTGGAGATTGCCGCGGGTGAATCCGCGCCTGCAGATGGACGACTCATAGGCGTCGCTGCGCACTTTGATTTGTCGCACCTCACAGGTGAGTCACGACCAGTGCGCATCGAAGTCGGTGGTCCAATCTATGCGGGATCTCGTCCGATCAATGCGCCCGCGCGGTGCGTGGTCACTGTCGCGGGTGTGCACACGCGCGCCGCTCGATTGCTCGAATTGGTGCGTGAAGCGAGCACGCGCCGCGCGCCTGTCGTCGAACTCGCCAATCGCATTGCTGGTGTGTTTCTCGCAGCAGTGATGGTGTTTGCAGTGACAACGATCGTGTGGTGGTGGCCACGCATCGGTGCCGAGCAAGCCATCGAACGCGCCATCGCGGTGCTCGTGGTGACATGCCCGTGCGCGCTTGGACTCGCGACACCGCTGGCAGTTGTCGCCGGCATCGGTCGCGGTGCGCGCAGAGGCGTGTTGATCAAGGGCGGCGATGTACTCGAGCGCGCGTCACAAGCCGGAACGCTCGTTCTCGACAAGACGGGCACGGTGACCGAGGGGGCCACGCGCGTTGTTGCGCGCAGTGGCAATGCGATGGCGATCACGTTGGCCGCGTCGCTGGAGTCGCACAGCGTTCACCCGCTTGCACGCGCGATCCTCGATGCGGTTCATGACGCAAGCGATGTCGCGGCGCAGGAAGCCTTCGATCGCTGCGAAGTGAAAGAGGGAACACTTGCGCGACTGATGGCTCACGATGTTCGCGAGACGCCGGGCCGTGGCATTGAAGGACGAGTTGGAAAACACTTTGTTCGCGTGGGAAGCGTGCGTTTCATGAGCGAGCATGCGGCGTTGATTCCCGATGGTCTGCGCGAGGACGCGCACAGGTTCGCTCAAGGAGGATTGGCTCCGATCATGATCGCGGTTGATGCGCGTGTTGAAGCGGTGCTAGGAATCGGCGATCCGATTCGCCGCGAGGCGCACGCGATCATTGCTCGACTGCGCCGCGCCAAGTGGCGTGTAATGTTGGCGTCAGGTGACGATCCACTGGTGGCCGTGTCGGTGGCTCGCAGTGTCGGCATCGACAGACGGGATGCGTTCGGCGCGCTCACGCCTGAGGACAAGCTCGCGTTCGTGCGTCGCACGGATCTCGCGCGTCCTGTGGTGATGGTGGGCGATGGAATCAACGACCTCGCCGCGCTCGCGGCTGCGGACATCGGAGTTTCGCTGCGCAACGGCGCGCAGGCGAGTCATCATGTCGCCGATGTGTGCCTCGCCGCGCCGGGCATGCGTCCACTCGAACGCTTCATCGAAGGCTCGCGCA
>QWPU01000105.1:0-7427 GCA_003671065.1 Planctomycetota bacterium
AACGCATCATCGAGCGTCCGATGCGTCGTCGTCTCAATGACACGCGCGAGGCGCTCACCCACAAGTTCAATGTGGCGGGTCACGAGGGCTATCTCATCGTTGGTCTTTACGAAGATGGTCGTCCTGGCGAACTCTTCATCACTATGGCCAAAGAAGGCTCAACCATCGGTGGCCTGATGGATTCGCTCGGCACTGCGATCTCGGTCGCGCTGCAATACGGCGTTCCAATCGAAAGCCTTGTTACGAAGTTTGCACACCAGCGCTTCGAACCGATGGGCATGACGACCAACGCGGACATTCCGTTCGCGAAGAGTCTTGTCGATTACATCTTCCGCTGGCTCGGAATGCACTTCATTCCAGGCTATCGCGAGCTCAACGCGCCACGTCGTGGCGGCGCATACCCCGAGACGGCGGCGTCCGTCACTGCTGCAGGATGCAGCACTTCATCGCTCAGTTCACCTGCAACGGAAGCTCCTCGCAGTAGCGCTTCCGCGCACCACTCGAGTCAACAGGAGGTCACAGGATGTGCCACCGACAGCCAAACTGGACAGATGGCGGGACAGACGGCAGGACAGACGCCGGGACAAAAAGGGCCGGCAGGCAGTTCGCCGATCAACACCGCATGGAGCCTTCGCCGACAAGTGTCGCTCGACACGGCGGCAGCCAATCGCGGCGATACGGCCGAGACGATTGGGACGGGAGTATCCGAACCACAGTCGCGAGAGCGTGCGATCGCAGCGGACGGCTCGACACTCAATCACCCCACTCTTTCCGAGCGATTCACTCGAATCGAAACTGGCTCATCAGTCACCACCTCAGTCAGCCCAACACAGTTCGGGGCAACCGTGGTGAAAGAGTCGAGTGTTGCGATTGGACGAACCACAACCTTCGTGGTGAGTGCACTCGATCAATCGAACGCGGCACTCATGGGCGATGCGCCAGCGTGCGATGGATGCGGCTCGATCACAGTCCGCAACGGCACCTGCTATCGCTGCCTCAATTGCGGCAACAGCATGGGATGCAGTTGACGCGCGAAAACCACTCATTCAGATAATCGGGCGCAAGCCCCTGCAAGCGGCGCGTTGCGCGAAGCCCTTGCTGCAGAAACATGCGCGGACATGGACAGCTCTGGCGAAAGGGAGGCACTCCCAATTGCATGATGAATCGCACGCCACAGGAGGTGGCAGAGAGTTGAGCGCAGTGCAATGAGCAGGCTTCGAGCATGCATCACGCCCGCGCGCGACGAGGAATGGAAGCCGAATTCAGGTGCGAATCATCAATCGGGTGTTTGCTGAGGACTCCGACACACCCGACGGAGTAGCGACTGTGAAATACGTTGTACGAATGCTGCCTGACAGACTGATCTCACAAGAACGGAACGTTGGCGAGCGGATGGATCCGCTTGCACCGATTGAACGCGCAAGGAGTTCGCAGAGTTCAATCCCCCAGCGCGCGCAGCCTCATGCACGCCCTGCGGAACCGACCCATTCTGTCATCGCAGCGTTCGAACCATGTCCACCATGACGGGACCCTTCACGCGAAGGCCCCGTGCACGCCCCCCGCGGACACCACCTCCGCGGGGGGCTTTATTTTTGGGGGGCTTTATTTTTGGGGCTCTCAATGTGTGGCTGCGCGGCGCTGACGCCTTCTCTTCCGCGTGGCTACGCAGCTGCTGATTGCGAAGCTTGGCGTTGCGCGCGAGTGGCGGCGCTGACGAGCGATGATGGGTGGCTCACGCTGGTGGGGCTTGATTGGTTGGAGGTTGGCGAATCGACGATAGGTAGCAGTGAGAACTGCACGCTGCGCTATGGCCATGCAAGCGCGGCGGTGATCGGGACCTTCACTGTCGAAGGCGACCGCGTGCGTTTCCGCGCTGCGGATGGCGCAGCCTGCACTGCCGATGGCGTTGCGTGCCTGGACCTCGTGCTCGTTGCCGATGATCAAGGCGCAGCGACGGTGCTGCGCAATGGTCCGCTTCACATCACGCTTGTGCGGCGTAACGGCGCGTTGGCTTTGCGCGTGCGTGACAATGCGAGCACGGTGCGAACTGGCTTTGCGGGGATCGAGTGCTTCGCGTTTGATCCTGCGTGCATTGTCGAAGCACGCGTGCGCGCGCCTTCAAGCACTGATGTGATCGCGATCACCAATGTCAGCGGCTTCATTGAAGAGCAACCGATCGCGGCGCTGCTCGACTTTTCGCTGGCGGGAAGCGAATACACGCTGACCGCAACGGCTGGCAGCGACGGACGATTCTTCGTGGTCTTCGCGGACGCGTCGAACGGCCTAACGACCTACGGCGGCGGCCGCTTCCTCGATATCGCGCCCGCGGCAAACGGCCGCACCACCATCGACTTCAATCGCGCGACAAACCCGCCGTGCGCGTTCACGGCGTTTGCCACCTGCCCGATGCCACCGCACGCCAATCGCCTTGCATGCAGCGTGCTCGCGGGTGAACAGCGCGTCTCCTCTCACATCGCGCCGTAATTTTTCCGAGAAACTCGCTTCCTCCTGAGAGGTAGGCGCATTCCTCACGGACTCCTCATGAGTGGTACATGTGTAGCGTCCTGCACAGCCCTGCTCATACCTGACGACAGTTCGTCGTCGTTTGAGGAGAGCATCATGCGTTCAATCATCATCGGTGGCGGAGTGGCGGGTTGCGCGATTGCGGCTGCTTTGCGCGGCGTTTCTGGCATGCACGACAGCATGATGATTGAGAAGCGCGCAGCGAATGATCCTGCGGGCATGGGGTTCATCTTGATGCCGAACGGGCTTGCGGCGCTCGATGCGATTGCGCCCGAGTTTGACTGGCGAAGCGCTGGTCGCTGCATTGATCGCGTCACGCTCTGCACGCATGATGGTGTTGCGCTGAGCGACACGACGATTGATCCTGCGGTGTGTGTGTCGCGCGAAAAATTTCTGCGCATGCTTCGTGAGTCTGCCAGCGACACGACCACGCTTGAAGGCGCGTCGTTTGAGGGTCTTGAACGAAGCAGCAATGGCTCAACAACTGCAGTTCGTCTTGAAGATGGCGCGCGCGTTGAAGGCGATCTGTTCTTCGGTTGCGATGGTGCGCGTTCAAAGGTTCGCACCACGCTGTTTCCGCATGCGTTGCTTGCGCCAGTCGCTGTCATGGAAATTGTGTCGATCGCCGAAGCGCCAGCGTTGGCTGCTCGGCTTGGCACGAACTTCCGCAAATTTCATGATGCGGAAGGTGGCTTTGCAATCGGACTCCTTGCGGAAAGCGCGACGCGCGTCGTATGGTTCGTGCAGTTTGATGCGTTGCGTTGGACGCTTGCGAATGCCTCTGCCGAGACGCTGTCGAGCTTCATTCGCGAGCGCATTGCCTATTGGGCGAGTGAAGTCACCGAAGCTTTCAACGCGACTGATTTCACGAAGTCTCATCTCTGGCCGACGCGTGACCTCGCCCCGCTCGCATCGCTTGCTTGCGAGAACCTCGCGCTTGTCGGTGACGCTGCCCATGCGTGTCTGCCGTTTACGAGTCAGGGTGCGAATGGCGCGTTGGTTGACGCGATGATCTTGCGTGACGAACTCTCGGCAGTCTGCAACGATGCCGATGTTTGCCGCGCCTTCGCGCGCTACAGCACGCAGCGCCGCCCTCACCATCAGCGTATGTTCATGGAAGGCCGTCGCCTGCGCGCAGCGTTTCTCGCGCCGCTTACGCAGCAGCATCCTGTTCTTCCACTCATTGCTTGATTCCATGACTTCCATGACTTTCCCGACTTCCATGACTTCCACACCTCACGCTCCACACGCGAATCACGCCGCGCTTCTCGGCTCGCCTGACTACGAAACGCTTCGCCAGCGCGCGCACAATCTTCGTTGGGCAAGTGTTGAAGAGGGCGTCATTCCGCTGACCGCTGCTGATCCCGATCTGCCTGCGCCGCGCGCGATCACCGATGCTATTGCCAACTACTGCGCGCGCCCGCACTTTTGCTACGGACCAGCGGCGGGACTCATCGAGTTTCGCGAAAGCGTCGCGCGGCATTTCGCCCGCACAAAAGATGCACTCATCGATATCGAGCGCGTCAGCGCATGCAACTCTGCAGCAAGCGCCATCACACTCGTCGCGCGTCATCTCATTCGTGCGGGTGATGAAGTCGTCGCGCAAGACCCAGTCGATTTTCTCGTCACTGAAAGCGTGCGCCGCGCGGGCGGAAATCTTCGCTTGTGGAAACACGACAACGGCCATTTCACGCTTGACGGTCTTCGCGCCGCACTCACGCCGCGCACGCGCGCGCTGTGCGTGTGTCATCCGCACAATCCGATGGGCTCACTTTGGACGCCTGCCCAAGTGCGCGAGATTGCCGAGTTGTGCAGCGCGCGCGGCATCGAGATTATCTCGGATGAAGTGTGGAGCGACATCGTGCACGATGGAAACGCGTTCGCTTCATTCGCGAGCTTCGGGGCCACGGCAGCAAGCCCTTGGGTGATCTACGGATTGTCGAAAGGCTTCGCGCTTGCGGGGTTGCGCATCGGCGCGGTCATCGCGCCGAGTAGTGCGCGCGCCGCGGACTTTCGCGCCCACGCTGGATTCGATCACACCATTGAAGGCGCGTCAACGCTTTCGCAAGTTGCTGCGACCGCCGCGCTCACGCAATGCGATGAGTGGCACGACGCGTTTCTCACGCATCTCGGGGCGCAGCGCACGCATGCTGCGTCACGGCTTACTTCGCTCACGGGCGTCGAACTCGCGCGGCTACCTGAAGCGACTTTCGTGATCTTCCCACGCATCAGCGCGACAGGCATTGATGAAGTTGAACTCGCAACACGCATTGCGCAACACGCGCGCGTGCGTGTGGTGCCTGGAAGTCCTCGTTGGTTTGGCGAAGGCGCGCGCGGACACATTCGCTTGAGTCTCGCCTGCACGCGCGCGACACTCGATGAAGCGCTCGATCGAATGACGGCTGCATGGAGCGTCATTACGGCAAGCTGACGACTCGCGTGACCACTCACATCCCGAAGTCGACGATGTATGAGCGTCGCCACTTTGGTCGCCACTCGGTGACGAGTTGTTTGTGCAGCGGATGATCGAGATACGCTTTGTAGTCTTCGACTGATGCGAACTGCACCACGATGCCGAGGTCGTAATCATCCGCGACATTCGCGCGACCGATGTCGACGGGCGTGCCGCAGATGTATCCCCGCACCAATGGAATCTGCGGAAGAAGTTCATCGCTTGCGGCTTTCATTGCAGCGATTTCGCCGTCATCAGCGAGATCGACGAGCACCACATGTTGCAGCGCACCTGGCATCTGCACGCGGCGCGCGTCCGTCACTGGACCGATGGATGAGTGTCCACCGGCGCAACCGCTCAGCGAAAGCACGACAAATGCAAGCGGGACAGATGCAAGCACGATTGTTGAGCGAGTCATGCTCGCAGCGTAGCAACGGCGATGAGCGTTCAGTCGACCGCGCGCATCGCTTCGATGCAGTCGGTTTCCGTTGGCGCGTGCTCTTCAACGAGCTCCGCGAGGAATCGTCCGAGTGCGTCGCGATCAGCAAACGATCGTGTCGCCGCGAGCGCCACCCCCGCTGCAATCATTGGTTTTGCCGCGAGTTTCGCGCCATCAGCCTTCTTCGCTTGCGCTGCGATCCACGCCGCATCAACGCGTTCAGGCAACTCTGGCGACGCAAAGTAGATTCGCGATGCAAGCGGATTTCCCGCGTGTTCAACGCCATCAGCACCTCGCTCCGTCCACTCAGGCACGAGCACAATGAGCACGCCGCTGTCCTTGCCCGCGGTGAAACCTCGATTGATTCGCTCTGCCGTCTGCGCGCCAACAAGCAGCACCGGCTCCGCAACCTGTCGCGCGACAAGCAACGCGCTCGGCGCGCGAAGCACCAGCACATGACCGCGCGTCACCATCATGCGGTCCTTGCGCATGTTGTGTTCGTACGGCGCGGCCACTTCAAACGCGATCGCGGCAAGCACTTCTGTCACCAATGCAGGTGTCGCGGGCATCGCAGGAAAATGCACCTCTTGCGCAACTGGCTTCGCGAGCGCGGGCGCAACTTCTTGCGCGAGCGCGCCGCTCGAAAGCACCAACGCTGCGTTCGCAGCAAACACCGTCGTGAAAAGTGAAATCGTGTGTCGCATCATGTATCGGTTCTCAAAGCTCATTCGCGTTCCACCTGAACATCGTCAATCACCAATCGGCCTTGCGCCGATCCATCGGTTCCACCCACACGCACGCTGATCGAAGCGATGCGCGTCATATCAATCGTTGTCGCGCCCGCAATAAACGACGAGAGCGGAACGCGAATTGCCTCCATCGCGTTCTGCCAACCCGTGCCCGTTCCGTAACCCGTGCGTTGATACGGCTCCTCGACGCCGCCCGCGAGTGTGTTGGAACTCACCGCGCTTTCAACGCCCAATTCGTCCGTAAGCACCACCGTAAACGACAAGTCGCCCAGCAGCGCAACCGTGTTGGGGTGCCTCGAACCTTGCGCCGCACGAAGCGACACGAAGCGACACGTCGTGAAGTCGCGGCTCGCCAGCGGCACCGTCCAAGTCATCGCTGACGCGGTCGTCCAATTGAACGCAAACGCGCGCGTCGTGTCGGTCGTGCGACCTCGCGTGGCTCCGTTGAACGGATCCGTCGTTGCCCATGTGAAGGTCAAGTTGTTGTCGTTCTGCACGCCTTCGATGACATTCGCGATTCCGCTGAATGTCACAAGTTCACCTGCGCTCGATGTAGTCGTCGCACTGTTCGTTTGAAAACTATCGATCATCACCACATTCGCAGTCGCAGGCCGCCACTCGCTAATCACAGTCGTCGTCGCTGCCACGCTCGCTGGTCGCAAACTTTCATACTGTCGCCACAAGAATTCTTCGGTCGAGCGATCGTTCTCAATCACGCGACGAATCATTGCAAGCGTCGCACCTTTCGTCACATCTTGCACTTCAGTATTTCCCAGCGCAGTGCCTGCAGGACCCGCAAAATCGTTGGTTCCGCAGCAATTGAAATCGTTGTGATCAGCGCCGTGAATGTAGGTTGATTGCCGCATGCCACTCGCGCGTTCAAACACATTGAAACTATCGGGGATGTCCGAGTCAGGACATCCGCACACATCGCCATCGGCCGCTCCATAGAGCAGCATGAACGGCACACCGTGCGGATCCGCGACATTCGTGCCAAGAAAATCCGTTGGCGCAATCGAGATGAGTAACTTGATGTCACCGATCACATAGTTCGGCGAAGTAAACGTGCCGTCAAACATACGGTCATACGCGCGTGCGATGCCTTCACCACCACGCGAGTGACCGATCCAAGTGATGCGGTGCGTATCAATGTGCCCGTTGAGGACGCCGCCACCAATCGTTGCCATCTGCGCGATAAAACTTTCGGTATGCTCAAGCGTCGTCGTCGATGCAGTTTCAATTCCTGGCACCGTGTCGTTCTGAT
>QWPU01000105.1:7437-9171 GCA_003671065.1 Planctomycetota bacterium
GCGTGGCGATATCGCTCGGGTAATAGATGCGCTCGAGTTCCATCGAGTCGAGAATGTCAGGATCGTTCACGTCGTATGAAGCAATCGTGGTCGCTGCATGAGGACCAACGCCTGCGGTGTCCTTCATGAACCAGAACCCCGCGCCATCACCGAGGCCATCAATCAGATCGCCGCTGCTCAGCAGCCCATCGCGATCAACATCGATGACGAGATCGAAGCCGCGACCAGGACTGTCGCCCAGACCTGGCTGCACAACGGTGCCGATGTTCATGATGACGGTTGAGCTCTCAAGCGTGGCGCCAACCCACACCTCTTCCGAGTAGCCGCGGACATCGACGAGGATTCGATTGGTCTCCCAGTCGAGTGCCGAACGGTTCTCGATGATAAATGCTTCGAACGATTGGCCCACGAGGTCCGAGAAGCGGATCGGATCGATGCGAATGACAAGCAAATCATCCCTGTTGACGCAGTCGAAATGCGTGGCCCACGGATAGCTCGAGGCGGTGACCGCGGCAAGTTCAACCTCGATTGGAAGCGTCGGCCCACATTTGCCCCACGAACCCAGCAGCATCGAGAGGTCGGATGCGTCGACATTGCCTGAGGCATCGATGTCGGCGATCGGGTCGGCCGAGCCCCACGCGTTGAGCAAGATCGAGAGATCTGCGGCTGCAACCTCACTAGTGCCATCAAGATCGCCAAGGCACCCGCCACCTCCTGCATGAGATTCACGCGCTGCGCAAGCGGCTGCAAGTGAGCAAAGCAACAGGGAAAGAGCGGGACGAGCGCGCACGCCCAATACCTTGGAGGTTGCCATCAAGATGCTTTCAGAAAACTCTAGAGAACGGATCGGTCCAAACGCACGCGCGTCGATCATCACAGTGTGTACCCAAACGGGCGCTTCGCCGAAAGGTTTCCTCTAAAGTGCGCCGACAACCACATTCCCGTCGATTTATCCTAAGTCCCGCGATCCAAGAACCCGAGGGCGTCAGCATCATGGCAATCGAAACCAAAGTCAAAGCCAAGCAGTCCGCTCTCAACTACGCCTACGCGGTCGTGTGCCTCGTGTTTGGACTCTGGGGTTGGTACGACTACTCGATCAAGATCCCGCAGAATCAAGCGAATTTTAATGAGTTCATGGCGGCCAAAGTGACGGCGGACGAACTCGGAAAACTCTCCGAAACCCTTCCGCTTGCACCCGAGCAAGTGATCGAATTCAAGGCCGCTCGCGAGGTCCTCGCGCGCTTCAAGGAGAAACCCGCCGAGCCTGCTGCGTACGACCGACCTGTGCAACTCTGGCTCTACATCATCGGCTGCGGCGTGATGGGCGTGCCGTGGTTCCTGTGGGCGCAGTATCAGATGGCGAGGCGACGCTACCGCCTTGACGACGATGGGACATTTCACACTCTCGAGGGGAGTTTCTCGGCGAACCTCATCAAGGGCATCGACTTGAGCCAATGGATGAGTAAATCGACGGCGTTCGTCGAGATTTCAAACGGTCCTCGGATCAAACTCGATGATTACAAATACGCGGGTGTCGAAGATCTCGTCGCTGCGTTTGCCGAGCGATTTTATCCAGGCGAATGGACGAGCGACGCGCGACCGATCGGCGATCCGAAATCGCGCGATACGGTGAAGGCTGAAGAATCGGTCGCGACGACGGAGAGCGCGCCGACGACGGATAGCGCGCCAACGGCCGGCAAGTCGCACGGCATGAGTGACCTCCGCTGAAGAATC
>QWPU01000106.1 GCA_003671065.1 Planctomycetota bacterium
ACAGCAACTTTGCGTCTTGCTGACGCGCGAGACTTTCAAGCATGAGCAGTGCATCAACTTCACCGCGCTCGGCTATCGCGCGCACATGGGCGTATTGCTCATCGACGAGCGGAATGAGTTCGAGTTCGATGGATTCGCGTCGTGCCGTCGCCGCGATGAGCAACACCTCTGCCTGCGCGAAGTCGTTGAGTAATCGTTCAAGCGCGCCTTCAATCGATCCTTGCGCGACCTCGCGCTCGGCGCGCGCCTGCGCAATCTCGCTGCGATTGCCGTTGAAAATCGCGAGTGGCGCGCTCAGACCAAGTACGAATTGCGAGTCGCCATCTTGTGTGCCATAGCCAGGAATGATGGTGAGATCTGGATATTGCGCGCGAATGGCTTCTTCCAGCGTGCGTTCCGCAACTTCGTACTCGAGCGAGAGTGCGCGAAGTTCAAGATTGCTTTCAGCGAGATTCGCTGGCGCCGTTGGCGTGAGAGCAGATGCAAGCGAACTATCTGCGAGCACGAGCGTAGCGCGTGGCGGCACTCCGAGCACTGCGCGAATGTCAAGATCCGCGCGCGCCATCTGCGCAATTCGTTCGAGTTGCGCGGCGCGTTGCATTGCTCGCTCGACGCGAAAGAGATTCGCTTGTGTGCGCGAAATCTCCCCCATTGCTTCCAACGACTCCACGATGCGAATGATCTCATCAAGCCGCGTCAGAAATTCACGCGTGGCCTCACACTCAGTCGCAAGCGCCGCGCGTTGCGTCCACGCTCGACGCAGCGCAATGCGAACATTCCATTCTTGCTCGGCGATGCGTGCGAGTTGCGCGCGATGCGCGACCTCCGCCTTCGCAATCTCCACTTCAAGCCGACCCGAAAGCGGCAGCGTGAGCGCAACACTTCCAAACGCTTCCCACGCTTGTCCAGCACTTCCAAGCAAGCGCGTGAGATCGAAGCCAAGCACTGGATCATCCCACAACCCCGCGTTGTCAGCGGTTGCACGAGTCACGCCTGCGCGAAGACGCGCCACGCGCAACTCTTGATTGAAGACGAGCGCGACGCACTCAGCCTCACCGAGCGTGATCCCATCAGCAAGATCGAACGCGCTCGGCTCACCGTCGTTGATCGCGTCGAGCTTCTCCGCGAAACTCGCGACATCACCGCCTTCAAGCGTGCGCGAAAGAAACGCTTCTTGGTGCGCGTCAAGCGTGAGCGGTCGCGGCGCATAGGTTTGACAACCTGCGACGAAGAGGATCGGCGCGCACATGGTTGCAAGCACGGTCGCGCACACGGTCGCACGCATGCGAGCCAAAATGCAGGTCATTTCGAGCGCATGCGCTCTGACACAACTGATATCCATCGGCTGTTCTCCAAGATGAAGCGCAGTAGCGCCTCTATCGGATTTCGAATGATCTCTCAAACGCGCAAAAAAGCGCACGCTCGACAGCGCACCGCGCCATCAAGCGAGGATCACTCGTTACAGCAAAAGTTCAGTGGCGCGCAGACCCAGCAGTTCACTGCGAACAGCAACGCTAGGCCGATCAGGTGGACGAGGCACGACCTGCGTTGCTTCTACCGCGAGCGCAATGAAGCAAGGCCATGCACGCTCAACGCAATATGTCAGCGCGGGCAGCGATGACGCAGCATCTACATCAATCGCACGACCACCGCGAGCGAGTTCAAAACTCGGCACACTCAGATGAAGATGGCAACCGCAGTCGGTGTGTTGATGCTTCTGTGGATCGACAATTCCGTGTGCATGCTCATTGCCGCACGCAGCGTCGTGATGTTTGTGCCCATCATGCTCGTGTCCATCATGCTCGCCGTGCGCCGCATGCTCACACGACCTTGCATGTTGCTCGCAAGCGTCAAGTTGAATGCACACGTTCTGTCCGCGCGCGAGGCCGAGCCACGATTGCGCGATGAGCAAGAAGAGTGCGATGAACTTGATGAACGGCGAATGCATGGCGATTGGCAGAGGGTCGGGAGCGTACTGTGAAGATGGCTATCGGTTCTTCTTTCGCACAGACTCGCCAGAATTTCGCCCGTTTGTGGGAGAAATGGCTCGAAGCCATCAATCGGCCGTTTCAAGCAGGGTCGCGAACTCCCTCGCGCGTGCTACAGCTGCGCGAACAGCAAAGATTTTGAGCGGATTCCCTGCACCTGAAACGAGTTCGACCTCACGCTCGTGCACGCCAAGCGTCTTGGCCAACAGTCGAACAATCGCAGCGTTCGCCTTGCCCTCCTCTGGCGGTGCGGACACTCGTATCTTGAGCCGCTCGCCGAGGGCACCAACGATGGCATCGCATCGAGCGCCAGGCACCGCCTTCACGCGAATCTCAAGGTCATTGCCTCGCGGGATTATGTACGAAGGCATCGCTGTCATCCGTTCGAACCATCGACTGGTGGCGTGGCGTTCGGCTCATCAGGTTTCACGACGCGAACTTTCGTGCGAACTTTCGGCGCGCGCTTCACCTTCGCACCTTCACCAAGCACACTTTTCTCACGCAACACATGGTGATAGTGCTGCGCGAATCGATGCGCCTCATCGCGAATCGCTTGGCACAACCGAAGACCTGCATGCTCGCGACCGAGTTTGATCGGCTCCGACTGCGTGGTCGTATAGATAATCTCTTCCTTCTTCGCGAGCGAAATGACGCGCGGCGGTTGCACGCGCAATTGCGCAAACGCTTCGAGTGCCGCGTTGAGTTGCCCAACACCACCATCGATGAGAATGAGATCGGGATACAACTCCTGCCCTTCACCTGCATCGCGATAGCGTCGACTCACAACCTCCTTCATCGCGGTGTAATCATCGTTCGTCACCGTGGTGATGCGATAGCGGCGGTATCCATCTTTGAACGGCCGACCATCAATGAAGCACACTTTCGACGCTACCGTTTCACCACCGCGCAAGTGCGCAATGTCGATGGCCTCCATGCAACGAATCGGTTCCTCCATGCCAAGCACGCGCGCCAGAGAACGCGCTCCCGCTGCAGGATCCAGCAGGAATCCAGTCACTTCGGGCTGCCAGTCGTACTCGCCGTCACCCACGCGCGACTCACGCTCGTCGAGCCTTTCAATCGCCGTGATCTGATCACGCAACAACGCCGCCCGCTCGTAGTTCATCTGCGCGCTCGCTGATTCCATCTCTTCACGCATCTCGCGCAACATCGCGCTTCGCTTACTTCCAATGAAGCGCAACAGTCGCTCGATATCCGCGCGATAGTCGGCCTTCGAAATCCTCGCCGCGCACGGCGCCGTGCATTGATTGATCGCTGCGAGCAAGCACGGACGAAAGTTCGCGCGCTTAGGGTCATGATCGAGAATCACAAGATCACATGTGCGATAGCGAAACACGCGTTGCAAGAGATGCATCGCTTGCCGCAAACTTCCGCTGGCGACAAACGGACCGAACACGCGCGCGCCTTTGAAGCGTTCATCGCGCGGTTCGCGCGTAATGTAGACGCCAGGAAAATCATCGCGCGTGGTAATCACGAGATAGGGAAAGGTTCGATCATCAAGCAGCGCCTCGTTGAACGGCGGATGAATGTCTTTCACCAAGCGAGCTTCCATGAGCAGCGCTTCCCACTCGGTTTCGCAGGGAATCACATCGAAATCGACGATGAGATCGAGCATCGGTTGCTTGCGCGAACCGAGGTCAGCAGAGGGAATGAAGTAGCTCGACACGCGATTGGGAAGCACGATCGCTTTCCCTACATACAAGACGCTGCCTCCCGCATCCTTCATGAGATAGACGCCCGGCACTTCAGACAGCGCGCGCGCCTTTTTACACAGACCCGATAGGCGCTCCGTGCGCGCTTGGGCACCCTCGTTCAGAGGCGTTCGCATAGGGTGGGAATATTCCGCATCATCAGTATGTAGATTTTTCGAAGCACCAATGAGTCCGTTCAAATCAGATTTCGGACCTGTGGGAGTCGGCTCATCGAGAGTCATGCGAAGACAATGTAGGAGCAAAATTGGTGGAAGATCTGTGCGATTCCTCCCACTCATCCTCAAACTTGCACGACTCTCGTAGGTATACTCAGTCCCTATCAAGTACTCGGGGCTTGTTGGCCGATGCCGTCACCCCCGAGAAACTTGATTTCAGTTTTAGAACAGGCCGAGCCGCTGTGTGGCGACTCGAACAGGCTCGACAAGATTTTCGCGGTGTCCGCGAAAACAACACCGTCCGCACTCGCGGACAGAACATTTAGGAACTCACCATGAAGACCATCGCTACCCTCACCGCTCTCACCCTCGTCGCTTTCCTCGCTGGCTGCAGCACCACCACGACCGCCCCAGGCGCCGTTGGCACGAACAAGTCCGAGTGCTGCGCAACCAAGTCCGCTGAGTGCACCGCTGCCAAGACCACCGCTGCTCCTGGCGCAGTGAGCACCGAAAAGGGCTGCTGTGCAACCAAGGCTGCTGAGTGCACCGCATCCATGAAGCCTGCTGCTGCAGCTTCTGCTCCAGGCGCCGTTGGCACCACCAAGAGTGGCTGCTGCGCGAACAAGACCGGCTGCACCAAGTAAGAACAGGCGGATTGTGTGTGAGCGGGCGCGGCCGTTGGCCGTTTCCTTTCGTGCACATCGCTTCTGTTTGAGACAAGTAACTACTTTCACAACGCTCGGACTTGCTCCGAGCGTTGTGCGTTTTGTGCCTCCGCAGAGTTGCGCGTGAGCCTTTATGATCGCGCGCATGATCTTGATGACTCTTCGAATTGCGAGTGCCTGCGCCGCACTCTCGTTGCTCAGCGGCTGCCAGCATCCAACTCGCGCGCAATACGACGCCGATTGGGGATGGAATGTCTACGGCACGCTCACTCCGACGATCCGCGGTGTTGACCCTGAAATCAGCGTGGAAATGGTCGATCTTTACGCGGACACAGGCACCGTTGTCGTGCTCAGCGGCACGGTGAGCGATGTCTGCAAGACCATGGGTTGCTGGTTGGAAATTGAAGGCGACTCGAGGGCGCAGATTCTTGTGATGAACAAGGACCACGCGTTCTTTGTTCCGCGCAATTGCCTCGGCCGCCGTGTGCACGCGGTCGGACAAATCGTCGTGCAAGAGCAATCGGTTGAGATGCTCAAGCACCTCGCGATGGATGCGCACGCAAGCCAAGCTGAGATTGATGCGATCACGCAACCGATGACGCGCGCGGTCTTCATCGCCGATGCGATCATTCTTCCAAGCGGTGGTCTTGAGAAACTCGTTGCGCCGCTTCCTGCTGAAACCGAAATCGCGCCGATGCCTGATACGAGCATGACGCCAACGCCTGCGGAGGCTCCAGTCGAAGTTCCAGTCGAGGCTCCTGTCGAAACGCCGCCCACTGCACCAACAGAACCCGCTGCAACCGAGCCACTTCCTGAGCGAGGCGCGCAGCATTGAGTAACGCTCTGCTTCTCCGCCACGGGCGCATCCTCGATCCCGCGCAAAGCATTGACGGAGAGGGCGATGTGCTCGTCGTCAACGGTCGCGTCGCGCGCATCGCGCTTGGAAGCCGCATCGACGCACCGAGTGATGCGCGCATCATCGACTGTGACGGAAAGTTCATCACGCCTGGGCTCATTGATCCGCATGTGCACTTGCGCGAACCTGGTGGCGAAGCGAAGGAGACGATTCGAACTGGCACCGCTTCGGCGATTGCTGGCGGCTTCACCACTGTGTGCTGCATGCCAAACACGAATCCTGCGATCGACACCGTCGCCACCGTTCGCTACATCGAACACGCTGCGGTTGAAGCCGCGAGCGCGCGCGTCTTCGTTGTTGCGGCTGCAACCGTTGGACGCAAAGGCGAACAACTCGCGCCGATGGCTTCAATCGCCAAAGCAGGCGCGGTCGGCTTCAGTGACGACGGTGAAGGCATCGCCAACCCCGCACTCATGCGTCGAGTGCTCGAGGTATGCGCCGCGATCAATCGCCCCTTCATGCAGCACTGCCAAGACGCGCAATTGAGTGAAGGCGGCGTGATGCATGAAGGAATCACGGCGACGCGACTTGGCCTTTTGCCGTGGCCACGCGAGGCCGAAGAGATCATGCTCGAGCGCGATGTGCGACTCAATCGTTCGATCAACGCTGCGTATCACGCCCAACATCTCTCGTCAGGCGGCAGCGCAGAGATCCTCCGTCGTGCTCGCGCTGATGGAATCCGTTGCTCTGGCGAAGTGAGTCCACATCATCTGTTGCTCACTGATGAAGCGTGCGATGGCTACAACACGCAAGCGAAGATGAACCCCCCGCTGCGAAGCGCGCGCGACATCGCTGATCTCAAGCGCGCCGTCGCCGACGGCACGATTGATGTACTCGCCACCGATCACGCACCGCACACAACTGCCGAGAAATCCCGCGATTTCGCGAGCGCGCCCTTCGGCATCATCGGTCTCGACTGCGCGCTAGCGCTCTATGCAAAGGCGCTTGTCGAAGATGGCGTCATCGGCTGGCCTCGACTCATCGAACTCCTCACCAGTCGACCCGCGCAACTCTGCGGCCTCGATGCAAAGGGACTCGGCACACTGCGTGAAGGTGGCGAAGCCGACATCACGGTGATTGATCCAGCACTCGCATGGACGATTGACGCAAACACGTTCGCGTCGCGCAGTCGCAACTGCCCCTTCCACGGCTGGAAAGTCCGCGGGCGCGCAACGATGACGATCATTGGCGGCCGCGTGTTGTTTGAATTGCCAACGAATTGAACGACTGAAGCCGACTGAATTCGTCTTGCGCAGGCCGTGATGTTTCGCGCTCTGCGCGCGTGCGTTACGGACACATGCCCCAATTGGCGAGGAGCATTGAGAGATCACTCGCGTTGATCAAGCCATCGCCAGTGAGGTCGTATGCGCTCTTCGATTGACCCCATGAGGCGAGAATCATCGAGAGGTCTGAGGCACCGACAGTGCCGTCAGCGTCGAAATCTGCGTCGCATGGAATCACCAGTGGTTCGAAGAGATCCATCGCTCGTGCGTGCGCGCGTTGCGCGACTTTTTCGCCGAGAATGCGACCCTCGAAGTCATCGAACGCAGGATGGATGCCACCCGTCAGACGCGAGAAACCTGATTGATCCGCGGCGTCGTAGTAGGTCGCCCATTGGAAGGTGAAGGTCTCGGACGGACCGTCTTCAAAGACGAGCATTTGGTTCTGCGTGCAGACGAATTCGCCGACGCCACCAGGGAAGAACGCGCTGCCTGTGAGGCGCGTGAGCATTTCTGCTGCGGTGCGCGAGTAGGTCGAATGACCTGAGACATAGCCCGCAAACGGCGGCGTGACGAAGGTTGGACGCTGATACGGAACCCACGCGCCTGCGAGCATCCACTTCACACCTGAGTACTGATTCGCCGGATCAAGCGGCGAACCTGGCCAGCTTTTCACTGCGATTTCGCCTTCATAACCAGAGAGTTCTTCGTGGCGCTGTCCGACGGCGGTGGTGCTAGCGGTGATGAGTTCACAGATGTCAGGCACGAGATGCAAACCGTTGGCGCTGTAGTTAGGTTGCTTCGGATCAGAGCACTGTCCGTTCTGCGCAAGCGTGCGGATCGCTCCGATCGGACGCATCGTGTCGTAGTAGCCCTTGATACCCCACGCAGTCACAGCCGCATCGTGAAGCGCGCCGTTGAGCGCGACATACACCTTCACATCCCATTCGAGTTCGCCAAGGATCGGACCTTCACCACCCATGCGTCGTTCAAACGAAGGTTGATCGCTCACCACATTCGCGAGTTCATTCCAGTGACCTGGAGGAGTTGTCGAGTTCGGACCATCGGCCCAAAACTCTGCGAGGCAGCGCGACCAATCGCCACGCTTCACAATGTTTGACGGATACGCTTTGCCCGTAACAGGGTTGAGCGCGCGACCCGTTCCGTCATTGGTGCCGATGGTGCTGTTGCCCATGGAGTTCGGCGAAATGTTGATCATCACGCCATCATCAGGCGTGAGCGTGGCGCTGAGCGCCATCACGCCTTCGTGATCCGCGCGCCAAGTTGCATCGCCGACACCATTGAGCACTGGAGGTGCAGCGGCTCCGAGATACACGCCTGGACGCGCTGCATCCATGTCGGTTGGCAGCAGACCAAAGGGCGTCACGAAACCCCAGAATGGAGCCAGTTTTGGCGGGAATCCGCCAGGAATGATGTTGCCGCCCTGATCGACAAAGAAGGTGAGCGCGAGCGGTTGATAGCGCGTGACATCCACGATCCCCGGGTTGAATGGAAGTCCAACGACGAGCGGGAGATTCACATCGAGGTATGTATTCGCGTACTTCGCGTGATTCACTTCTTCGTGTGAGTTGTCGGTGAAGCCTTGTGCGATCACGAGTGCGGCGATGCGATTGCCGATCGCCGCTGGTGAACTTCCAACGGTCGTGGTGACCTCGGTCGAAAAGCCAAGTGCTGTCATTTGCGCGTTGAGGTAACCGTTGATGATGACCGCATTGGGACTCAGCGCAAAGCGATGCTTCATCACGCGATACGCTGCATAAGAAATCGATTCGTGCCGTGCAGCTTCTACATTTTTCGCCGAGTGTTTTTCAACAAAGAAGTAGCCTTGCACCGTGGTGTCGTAGGCGGCCCATGCGTCGTACATGGCGGCTGACACATGGAACAAGTTGCGCGCTTGCACTGGTGGACGCACGACATCCTTCTTGATCGAGTTCAACATCGTGTCGTTCCACTGGCGAGCGACGGAGTGCTGCGCGAGTGCGGCGCTCGACGCCAACGCAGAGGCGAGAAGGGCGGCGACTGTCGCTCTGCGCGATGAAGATCGCGCCAGCGACTGCGTGAGGGATAGAAGCGTCTTCATCAGCATCTTTTGAATCTCCAATATTTCCAAGCCAACACAATTTACTCTCGAACAGACCTATCGCAACTCAGAAACCGCCCCAAAGAAGAGGAACATCAGATTGCGCGGCAGTGACAGGAACCGTGCTCGGCGAACCCATAGCTCGACGCGGCGTTCGTACACTCTCTCCCCTTCCGTCGCCGCAACGCAAACCTCTCAGCAGCATCCGTGATTCCCGACATTATTCACCCGTGTAACTCGAGCGGCGACCGCGCATGAACAGCGGCCCGCGACACCGCGTCCTCTCGGCACTCG
>QWPU01000107.1 GCA_003671065.1 Planctomycetota bacterium
TCGGAATGTATGTAAGTCACAGAGCCATTTCTTGTTTGGTCCATCCGCAGTGAAGTTACGTTCAAAAAATCTGGCGACGGTGCGAGCGCGTGTTCGTCGGCGTCCTCCTGGCCGCGCTCGTGGGCTTTGCGGTGTTCGGTGCGGTGAGTTTCATGAGTCGACTCTTGCTCGCTCGTTGGATGCGCACCTAACCACTACGCCGCGATGCGGAACTCCGACAGCGTCGTAGTGATCGATGCCACTTGCTCATTGGTTTCCGTCGCGGCCGCGGAAAGTTCTTCGCCTGCAGCCGCGCTGGCCTGTGTCGCTTGATCAATGTCTTGCATGCTTCCGGCAACCGAGTGAATCGCGCTCGATTGATCCTTCGTCGCTTGCGAAATCTCCGTGAGCAATTGCGCCACCTCGCGCGAACCTCCAACAATGCGCGAGAACACATCCTCCACACTGCTCACCAGTTTCACGCCAGTTCCTGCGCGCGTTCCCGAGTCTTCGATAAGTGTCGCGGTGTCGCGCGCCGCCTCGGCACTGCGTTTGGCGAGCGTGCGAACCTCTTGCGCCACCACCGCAAAGCCGCGTCCCGCTTCACCCGCGCGTGCCGCTTCAACCGCCGCGTTGAGCGCGAGCAGATTCGTTTGAAACGCGATCTCATCGATGACGCGAATGATGCTCGCGATTTTGGCGCTTGAAATCTTGATGCCTTCCATCGCTTCGACAAGAGCCTTCATCTGCGCAGTGCCCGCATCTGCATCGGTTCGCGCCCGTTCTGCGATTTCAGAAGCACCCTTTGAAGTCGTCGATGTCGACGCCACCATTGAACTCAGCTCTTCGATACTTGCCGTGACTTGCTGCAGCGTTGCGGCTTGTTCGCTGGCACCGCTCGCCATCATTCGGCTGGTCACATCAAGTTTCCGCGCACCCGCATTAAGCTCCGTTGCTTGCGCGCGGACGGCAGCGATGCTGTGGCTAATCTTGTTCACAAACGCATTGAAGTTTCGTGCCACGACTCCGAGTTCGTCTGTGCGTGACTCGTCGAGACGACGCGTGAGATCACCATCCCCCGAAGCGATTTCAGCAAGCGCGCTCGACACAACTCGCAGTGGCGTAATGATCGCGCGACTGATGAGCACCGCGGCCAACGCGCACATCACGAGTGCACCCATCCCAAGCAACATCACCCGCGTGGCTGCGGTGGACGCATTCATGCTCGCAGTTGAAACTTCTTCATTCATCGTGTGCTCGCCTGCGCTCGCGAGGTCCTTCACTGCTTTTGAAAACGCAAGACCCGTCTGCTGATAGCGCGCATCAGCAGCTCGTCGCTCGATAGTGCGCGTGTAGAACGCGTCGAGCTCACTTTCAAACTGTGCAAACTGTGCGCGATATCGCGTACTCATCGGTGTCGCAGGGTCATCCGCGCAAGGCACATCGAAAAGCCCTGTCGCAAGCATCGAATCTGATGCTTCCTTCAAGAAACTCAAACCCTCATCAATACCAGCCCGGCACGAGGCGATGTCGGCGCCCGTCACGCAGCGCTGTAAGTGATAGAGCGCCGTAAGCAAACCGATGTTCGATTCCATGCCGCCATCCGCTGCTTCCCACGATTTTCCAAGTCCACCATTCCAGGTGAATGCTTGCTCGGGGTTGTTCTGAATGACTTCAACTTGACTATCACCAACAACTTCAACAAGTCGACCAAAGGCGACGAACTCCGTTGTTGTCGCATCAAATTGATCGCGTGCAGCAACCCAACGAGCGTGCGCGTCGAGCAATGTCTTGGTCGTCTCCATGTGCGCCACACGTTTCTGTGCAACCGTTTCGGCGACTTCTCCATGAAGCACGCCTGCCGAAGTCACTTCATGAAGCGCGACGTTTGTTGCCTCGGCAGCTTCTGCAGCGGCTTTCGCGTCGCTCGTGCCTTGCGCAATCATCGCTGCCACGACGACCATCTCTTGGCCCACTGCAATGTCCGCTTGCATCGAACCACGCGCCGCATGCCACGCTGGGCCCGACACGCTGGCAAGCGAGCCTTCAATACTTCGCACGCCCCACCAACCTGCACCAACGCAGGCAATGACGAGCAGGCCGCACGCTGCGAAACCGAGAGAGAGACGAGTAGAAATGTGCATGAGGAACTCAATTCAAAAGACAATGGTGAGACGAAGCGTGCCAACGAGCGCGTTATCAATCGACGCATCGCCAGATGGATTCATGAAGTACTGGAGATCAGGTTTGATGTGAAGAGCGGGCGTGAGTGCGAAGTCGTAGAAAAGTTCGAAACTGGTTTCGCTCGCGCCATAGCCCGCAGCGGGATCATTCGTGAAGTCGACGTACGAAATGTAGATGCCTGTTGAGTCCTCGTCGCGCCCTGCGAATGTGCCTATCAACGACACGCCGCCGCCAATTTGTTGCGTGACGATGCTCACGCGATCATTTGCCCAACCGTATTGCGCGAACACGAACAACCCGCGGCAACAGTCGCAGCACGCCTCCGTCTCCTCAGCCTCAGGTCCCCACACGCGCGCTTCGGCCAGTGCATAGAAGCCACCTGCACCATCTTCATTTCCGCCTGAAAATGTCGTGAAATCGCCGGTGTGCCACCAACCACCCACACCCGCGCGCACATCGTTGAGTGATCCGAGCTCTTCGAAGACGATGCCAGTTTCCGCGATGAAGAACCAGTCGTCGCTTACATCATCACTGAAGAAGGTCGAGGGACCGCGTGAACCTGTAGGCACTCCGTCCACCGCAGTCGCACCGTCGTAGATGCCCGTTCCGATGTAGGTGTGTTCGCTTGGATAGACGAACGCGTTGAAACTCGTGGATGCATTCGGATAGGTTGGCAGCGCGAAGATCGTCGGCGTAAACCCTGCGCTCGCATTGATGAAGCCGCCCGCGGCGGGGATGTAGGCGAACTCAGTATTCGCATCGACCTTGCCGACTTTGATGCGCAGCACTTCTTCGAAGAGCCACTGCTCGTACCAGGCTTGTGAGAGCTGCGTGATGCTGCCGTCAATCGCGATGTTCGAATATGTTTGAAGACCACCGTCAAACATGGCGCCGTGTCCAGTGTTTGCGGTTTGAAAATCGATGAAGATGCTGCCGCCTTTGAGGCCGACGAGCTTCTCGAGTTCAACGCTCATGTTGAGATCGAGCAGAAAGCGAAACGCGCTGTTGTCGGCAGTGCCGCCGTGAAAGACATCGGACCATTCGCTGATGAGGGAACCTGAGAACACGATGCCCGCGTCTTCGAGCGCGGTTCGTCCGCCGCCCCAATCGCCCGTTGCGCGTTGCCAAGTCCACCAATCGCTTACGCCAAACCATTCACGGGCGGAGTCTGCGGGTGGAGGCACCGCAACTGCCGCGCCGCGTTCACGCGCGCCTGCTTCTTGGCCAGAGAGGATCGGCGGTAACGCCGCAGCTGCGGATGGAATGAGTTCGACTGCGTCGAATGTGTCGCTCACGCCGACCACATCGTCTTCGTGCTGCGCTGAAGCCGCGAACGAGGCCAATCCCGCAAGGGTTGAAGCTATCGCGAGACTCGCGGCCGAAGGGCGTTGGAAGTAGGACAGTTTGATCACCCGCAATTCCTTCGTCAGAACACATCAATTTCAGGGTGATGAGTGATCGGGCGATCAATCCCTCCGAATCAGCCGGCATTGGTGAAGCGGGAACACGCCTACCGATCGGCTGCGAGGAACTTTCGCGAAACGGAAGTCGCGTGACGGGGATGATTCCCCCCCTACACTGCGCGCCCCTTCGCGCCAACAACGGCGCTTCAACTCGAGATTTCACTTGCTTCCTCACGCTGTTTTTTCACCGCTCGATTACTGGCCGATCCTCGCAGGCTTCCTCGTCGCTGTTGTTGTGCTGTTGTGCTTCGACCTCTTCGTCATTGAGAATCTCGCAGGCGAAACTGCCACGCACGCCAACAAGCGCAGGCGTTTCTGGACTTCACTTGCGTGGACTGGAGTGTGTGTTGCGAGCGCGATTGGCGCCGCGTTCGCGTTCGCGGCATTTGCTCGCGCTGAACTCGCGGTCAATCCTGCGCTCCTTGAAGGGACTCGCTACGAAGCCGCTGGTGTTGCTGCGGCACCGGGCACATTTCTTCTCGAGTTCCTCACGGGATATCTCGTTGAGATTTCACTGAGCGTCGACAATCTCTTCGTCTTCCTCGTGATCTTTCGCTACTTCGGACTTGATCGCGCGAAGCAACATCGCGTGCTTTTCTGGGGCATCGTGGGCGCGATTGTGTTTCGCGCGTTGTTCATTGCCATCGGTGCCGCGCTCGTGCAGTTCACGATTGTGCTGTTCTTGATGGGCGTGTTTCTGATTGTGACTGGCGTGAAGTTGGTGACGAGTGAAGAGAAACAACTTGAACCGGCGCGCAATCCGTTCATCAAGATGCTCGCGCGCATCGTGCCTGTGGCGACGGCGTTTGATGGCACGAAGTTTTTCACGCGCATGAATGGCACGCTCGCCGCGACGCCGCTCTTCGTGACGCTCATCGTCGTTGAGACAACTGACATCGCGTTTGCAGTGGACTCGGTTCCTGCGGTGCTGGCGATCACGCAAGAACCGTTCATCGCGTTTGGCTCCAATATCTGCGCAATTCTCGGGTTGCGCGCGATGTTCTTCGTCGTGGCTGAAGCGATGCAGAAGTTCCACTTGCTGAAGTACGGACTCGGGTTCGTCCTCGTGTGGGTTGGTTTGAAGATGACGGTATTGCCGTATCTGTTTCGTGACGCGCTTTCGAATCCTGATGGGCATGTGCCGATTTGGCTGTCGCTTGGCGTGATCCTCGCATTGCTTGCGGGCACGATGATTCTGTCGTTGATCATCCCAGCGAAAGTCGCTGTCGAAACAACGGAACAAACTCCAAGCAATGGGAACGAACCGCGTGCCTGAACTACTTCACGACTTTGTGCGCCTCTTCACCGACACCAAAGATGTGCTCGGGGAACTCTTCACCGCACTCGGACCGTGGTCATACGCGGTGCTCTTCGCGATTGTGTTTGCGGAAACTGGACTCGTCGTGATGCCGCTGCTTCCAGGCGATTCACTGCTGTTCGCAACGGGCGCGCTGGCGGGGATGGGTCATCTTGATGTGCGCCTTGCTGCGATCCTCATCTTTTGCGCGGCGTTGCTTGGCGATAATGTGAACTATCGCATCGGTCGCGCGATTGGTCCGCGCGCCTTCAGCGGACGCTATCGATGGCTCAAGAAGGAGCACCTCGAGAAGACGCGCGTGTTCTTCGAACGCCATGGCGCGAAGGCCGTGATTCTTGCGCGATTCGCACCGATCGTTCGCACCTTCGCGCCGTTTGTCGCAGGCGTTGGTGCAATGCCATATTGGAAGTTTCTCACATCGAGCCTCATCGGTGCGTTCATCTGGGTCGGCGGCTTTATGGGTGCTGGCTACTACTTTGGAAGTTGGCCGTTCGTTGAGAAGCACTTCACGAAGATCGTGTTGGCGATTGTTGTGCTCAGCATGATTCCCGCGATTCTTGGTTGGCTCTCGACGCGTAAAGATGCGCGCAACAACACGTCACCAAAAAATTGAAAGGCACTTACTCGCATGCTCTCGACGCTCACTGCACTCGCGCTCGCGTTTCAAACTACCCCGCCAGTTGACGCGGTCACTACACCGCCTGTCGTCGCTCCGGTCGTGACGCTGGTCGCGAAATGGCCTACAAAAGCAGGCGAAGCGAGCGAAGACATTGCGGGCGTTGTCGCGAAGGGTACGCCGATCTTCAAGTGGTCAGAAGGTCACAACTTCACTGAAGGCCCTGCGTGCGCGGCTGACGGCACCGTCTACTTCGTCGACATTCCTGCGAATGAAATCTTGCGTGTGGATCCGATGGGTGCCGCGATTGTGAGCAAGGAGTCGAACGCGACTTTCGGCTTGTACATCGCGAAAGACGGCACGCTGTACGGCGCGCAGGCGAAACCTGGTGCGATCACGAAGATCGATCCGAAATCTGGCGCGATCGAAGTGATCTGCGACAAGCGCACGACTGAAGCACCGAAGAGCGGCAAGTCACTCGGTCGATTGAACGATCTTGTCGTCGATGATGATGGTGGCATCTGGTTCACCGCTCCCGTGATTGGTCGCAAGCAAGAAGGCGGCGCGCCTGACGCGGTGTATTTCGTTCCCTCAACAGGCGGCGAAGCGACCGAAGTGATCTGCGACGAAAAGGTGCGCGCGCCCAACGGCATTCATCTTTCAGCTGATGGAAAGACGCTGCTCGTCGTGCCCTATTTCACGCTCGACATCATGGCGTATCCCATCGAAGGCCCAGGCAAACTCGCAACGGGTCGCGTGTTCTATTCGATCCCAAGCGGCACGCGTGAAACCATCGGCGGCGATGGACTCACGGTCGACGCGAAGGGCAACGTGTATGTCGTGGTTCCGCCGCGCGCCGCGGTATTTGTGCTTTCACCAGAGGGCAAGCCACTCGGACAGATCCGCTTTCCCGAACGCACCTCCAACTGCGCGCTCGGCGGCAAAGACGGCAAGACGCTGTATGTGACCGCAAGTAGCGGCGTATACGCGATCGATGTAGCGAACCCGCGCGCGCGCTGAAGGAGCGACGCGCGGGGCTCAATCGTCTCGTCGACCGCCTTCGACACAACCTTCACTACATCGACCACCGTCACCGTCCCGTCGACATCGAGATCTGCCGGCTCGTCGTTCGTTGCTGAGCCGAGCGCACCAACTGCGGCTGTCACATCCGCTGCATCGATCAAGTGATCGAAGTTCACATCGCCAGCCACTTCAATCGTGGTCGTTGGTTGTGTGCCGACTTGTGTTGAATTGTGCCACTTGATGATTCCGAGCAACTCTCCGTTGGAGCCTGAAAACACGCGGACGCGCATTTTCACTACCCCAGCGACTTCGACCCCCGATGCAACCACCAACTCGCTGTTCCCGTCGGCGTCGCAGTCAGGCACCAGCCCGACATGCTCGCCGAAGCACAACTCGTTCGGTGGAGAGTTCAGTTCGTAGCGCGGCGCATGCAGCGCGCCATCCGTGACCACGATGCGGCCATCGGCTGCGAGAAAATCACCAGGGTCGACGAAGATCTCTTCATTCACGCCGTCGCCATTGAGATCGAATCGTGTGTCGGTCGCCGCGGGACTGTCGAACGCACCCTCGGCGAGCATGTTGTTGAAATACGCGTTCAGTTCCGCGAGTTCCGCAGCGCTTGTGCCGTCGTGGTGAGGCAGCGTGTACTGCGCGGGATCGCGCACCACTTCTTCGACCGTCGTCAAACGATGCTTGCGTTCGTTGAGCAATGGAATTGAGTTGAACAACCCACGCGTGTATGGATGCAGCGGCGTGTCAAATAGTTCGAAGACGCGCGCGTACATCACGCACACGACATCAGCGTTCTCAGCAACGACACCGAGGTTGTGGGTAATGAGCGAACGTGCTGCAACGGGCAGCGATGCAAGTGAATTGAATGTCCACTGCCTCCTAAGAGACTCGATCCACGAAAATGACAATGACGATCAGGGCCATCAACGTCCAGAGAACCGGTCGAAATCTGCGTCCGAGCGCGACAATTCGTGACTCTGGCGTTTCCGGCGGGAGTGGACGACTGGCGGCGCAAAGTACCCTGATGAGAAAATAGAGCGCCACCCACAATGCCGTCCTTGCGACAAGGAGCAATAGGGGTGATTCAAGATGCAGCACGCGCGATTCTCCGTTTTCCGCCACGACCGCCGGCGAACAAGTGAGCGATTGAGGACGAGGCGCAGCGCGCGCTGGTCACATCCACAGCCGTACATCCTTGATCAGCTTTAGAAATTCCTTAAATGCGGAATTAATGCCGCTTGATGCACCACCGCAGATCAAGCCAGCCAACTCGAGCGACGTATACACCACGACGAGCCATGTTGGAACTGGCCCGTTACCCAAACAGTTAACCGCAAAATCGATGAGAAGTCCCAGCCAACCGGCGAACGCGCAGCACCAGAGCACTATGCAAGCCATCGCAGCGGGTGGAAGGATGCCACCTGCAAAGCACGCTGCAGCCTGTCCCATCAGAATCGCCACAGTAACCGCGAGAGCAGCTCCCTTGCCCCAGCATTCAATTGCCTGTTGCCAAGTCAACGCTGCAGAAGCCGGCGCGCCCGCCACCACCGTGAACTCGCCGCCAGCCGAACCAATCCCCACCAGATTCACCCGCAGCATCGCCGCACGCGGCGTGACGGACTCGTCGACCGCCTTCGACGCGACTTTCACAATGTCAACGACGGTCACGATTCCGTCTGCATCAAGATCCGCCTCCTCATCGCTTGACGACGATCCAAGCGCACCAACCGCTGCCCCGACATCTGCCGTGTTGATCAAAAGATCGAGGTTGACATCGCCAGCGACATGAATCGTGCTGATCGGCGCCACGCCGCCTTGCGTTGGATGCTGCGACTTGATGAGCCCGAGCAATTCGCCGCTTGCGCCTGAAAACACGCGGATTCGCAGTTGAACTCCGTCTGCCACTTGAATCCCCGACGCGACTACGAGTTCGCTGTTGCCGTCGGCGTCGCAGTCTGGCACCAGCCCAACATGCTCGCCAAAGCACAGTTCGTTCGGCGGTGATTTCAGTTGGTAGCGCGGCTGATGCAGCGCGCCATCCGTGACCACGATGCGGCCATCGGCTGCGAGAAAATCACCAGGGTCGACGAAGATCTCTTCGTTCACGCCATCACCATTGAGATCGAATCGCGCGTCGGTCGCCGCGGGACTGTCGAACGCACCCTCGGCGAGCATGTTGTTGAAATACGCGTTCAGCTCCGCGAGTTCCGCAGCGCTCGTGCCGTCCTGCGGCGCAGGCGTCATCGGCGCGGCACTTGCCGCACGGAGCGTCGGCATCAACATTGAGCCTGCCGGAAGAATCCAGGTTCCCATCGCAAGAAACGCAAACCAAATGCCGCACATCCAAG
>QWPU01000108.1:0-3917 GCA_003671065.1 Planctomycetota bacterium
TTGATTCGCCTGCAATTTCACTGATGTCTGCGCCAAGCGTCGTTAATCGCGCACGCATGATCGCGCGGAATCTCGCGAGTCCTTCGCTGTAGCCAGTGCCTGTTGGAATTGCGACAAAGCGCGTGAGATCAGCTTCCATTGCATCGGCGCGCGCAGAAAGTTTTGCGGCGATAGTGCGTTCGAGCGGAGAGAGTTCAGCGTTCGATTCGGGGCCTTGATCAGACATTGAGTACTCCGTGGTGTGCAAGCGTTTCTGCCAACGCATCAAGATCTACTTCGCCTTCGAAACTCTGCGTCGCTGGTCCTGTCATGCACACGCTCGCTTCATTGCTTGGCCACTCAAGTCGAAGTGGTCCGCCAGGAAGTTGCGCGTGCAGCGTTCGATCGCATGTGTCGAGCAGCACTCCTGCGACGCACACAGCGCTCGCGCCCGTGCCACAGGCAAGCGTGATGCCCGAGCCACGCTCCCATGTTCGCATCAGCGCACGCGAAGGATCAGGACCAAACTTCACAAAGTGCGCGTTGATGCGCGAAGGAAACCACGCGTCGTGTTCGATGCGCGGACCTATGAGTTCAAGCGGCACCTTTGCGGGATCATCGCAACAGAAGATCGCGTGCGGATTGCCCATCGACACCAGCGTCATGTGCGGCTCGACCTTTGCGTCATGCCACCAACCAGCAGGGCCGAAGCGCGCAAGATCAATCGTATGTTTGATCAGGTGCGCAGTAGGCGCGACGCCATCAACACGCGCGGGAATCAAGTGATGCTCAAGGATCGGCGCGCCCATCATCACGCTTGCGTTCGCGACTTTTCCGTCGCTCCCCCGCTGCCACGCAACTTCGAGGACGCCGCGACCAGTTTCGATGCGCAGCGGATTTTTCGCTGAAATGCCGCGATCCACAGCGAATTTCGCGACGCAGCGAATGCCGTTGCCGCACATTTCGCCTTCACTTCCGTCGGCATTGAACATGCGCATGCGCAGATCGGCATCGGTGCGAGTGCTCGGGCACACCGCGATGAGTCCATCGCTACCGACCGCGAAGTGACGATCACTCACGAGCTTGGCTGCGCGCGCGAGATCGAGCGACGCGTACTTCGCTCCGTCGATGTACAGGTAATCGTTTCCGATGCCGTGCATCTTTGTGAAGCGCATGGTGATGGTCATGAGTCGACTCATCAGTTGAGTGTAGCTCCGCCTGTCCAGTCAATGATGCTGTTCAAAAGCAGCCACGCAACCAATGCGAGTGAACTCCAACACATCACGCGCACAAAGAGATCGATACCCAACGCCGCATGCGCGCGACCACTCAGTGTTCGCAAATACGCTTGCCTCCACGCGATCGAGCCGTGGCGCCAACTTGAACGCGTTGGGCGCACATGGTTGAGCAGCGCGACCGATCCGAGCGCGCCCACCATTGCTTCGACGCTTGCAACAGTTGCGTCGCGACTTCCTGCGCGGGTGCTGAGTAATTGCACGGCAAAGGTGTCGGCTTGTCGTTCACATCGACGGCTCGCAAAGCCAAACGCGCAGAGACCTGCGATGAGCACCGCGCCGT
This sequence comes from Planctomycetota bacterium, assembly GCA_003671065.1. Taxonomy (GTDB): domain Bacteria; phylum Planctomycetota; class Phycisphaerae; order Phycisphaerales; family SM1A02; genus QWPT01. Next base: position 1,558 of record QWPU01000108.1, read on the forward strand.
CGCGCGCAAGCGAAAAACTGTGCGCGGTCTCCACCATGTCCTGCGATTTTATGTTGGCGGCGTATTGCGTGAATGCCTCGAGCGCCAAAGCATTCATGACTATTGCCGCCAATGACCAACATGCGATGACAACCACGATCAACCACAACAAATGCCGATGCACGACATGCCCGAGTTCGTGCGCCATCACTGCGCGCACTTGCTCGCGCGGCATGCATTCGAGCAACGCGTCCGACAGCATCACGCAGCGAAGCCCTGGAATAATGCCCATGACTGCAGCGTTCGCGATCAAGCCATTGGTAGGCCACACCCAGATTTCCGACATGCCAACGCGTGCGTCGCGTGCGAGATCTTCGAGGTCGCTGCGCATTTCGCCCGCTTCAAGCCGACGCAATCCAAGCAACCGCGGAATGATGACGGGCACAAGCAGCAAGAGCAGCGCGGTGCCGACAACTGCGCCAGCAATCTGCGCTTGCTCTGTGAACGCAGGCGCGTATTTCACTGCGATGACGAAACCGATTTGGCTCATCAACACCGGCACAATCAGCGGCGCAAGAATGGGCGCGAGCGATGCGCGTGCCTGCGCAAGCACATAGGCACCGCGTGAAGGCATCGCGTGCAGCGTCGACGCACTATCGAGCGCGCGCATGATCGCTGACTCACGAATGCGTTGCTCAAGCAGCCACGCGTTCCATGACGAGACCAGTGAAGTCGCAATGCCGCAACTCACGAGAAACCCAGCGATTCCTGCGATTCCAACCACTGGCAACCACGCCGTCGCAAGATCCCCGCTGGCCGCGATGAGAATGCAAACGCTCGCGATCCAATGCGCGCGACTGCAAAATCCGAAGAACCGATCTGCGATCAATGCGCGTCGTTGATCCATCGCGCGCGCGGCCCAACGCGCGAGCAACGCACCGATCGCGTAGACGAGCAGCGGACCGAGCAACGCAATGACAACGCACCACGACGCGGTAATCGGCAGCGAGCCCGCGAGTTCCCCCGCGAGCATCGCGATCGACAACTGCACGATCAGCGCGAGTTGCATGTCATCCTTCGGGTCGCTCAACGGCGCCGAGATCAACCACGAGGCGATCATGGCGATAGAAATCGACGCCCATCAAATCAGTCGAGAGAAAGGTGAACACGAGACCATTGCAGCGCGCGCTATCAGCAAACGCAAAGTCGCCGAGGTGCGGACCCGCATAATCAGCGTTGTCGTATTTCTGTGTGTGATTGTGATAGTGAAACGGTGCGGTGTAGAGCGCATCGAAGAGCAGTTGCGGACTTTCATAGCGCACATCGCTCGCCTTCGAACGCGGCTCAAACTCGAGCAATTCGCCGCGACCACTGCTGTCAATCGCGACGACGCCACCGAACTCCGTTGAGCGATCTTCTCGATCTCGATCTGCTTGTTCAAACACATGCACAAGCAACGCGCGTTCGTTCAAGAGATCAAGCGCGAGCATCATCGCCGCCAAATCGGTCCACACGAGTTTGCTTCGCTGCTGATAAAGCGTCTCAGTAAAACCTTCGCCAAAGCCCGTGAAATCAGGCGATACTTTCTTGCGGCCCGCCGTGCGATTGGTGACCTCGGTGAGCATGTCCGCGTCCGACATCGTCAGCACATCCGCACGACGCTTCATGATCGCCACCGCGATAGGAAGCGCGCGAATCTCTAATGATTCGCGCCGCGCTGTGGGCATCTGCGCCAACGCATTCTTCGCTGCTTCAAAGAACTCCGCGCGCGTTGGCTTGCATAGTTCGCGCGCCCACAAGATTTCTTCGCGCGTCGTCGGCAGCACGCCAAGTTCAACGCACACTCGGCCAAGATCAGTGAGCATCGCGTCGCCTCGCACGCTTTCCGCATCGGCAAGCAACGCACGCAAACGCGCCGAATCGCCGTTCTTCATGAGGAGCTCCCAACAACGCGCGCGAAGATTCGCTTGCGTTCCGGGATTTGATTCGCGCATCGTCTTGAGCAAGGTCGCACTCAGTTGATCTTCACCAACGAGCGTGACCAGTGCGCGTCGCTCAGGACGCATGTCTTTGCCCTCTTCGATTCGATCGAGGCCCGTGACCGGATTCGCCCACGCGCGAATGAGCGTAGGAATCAGGTCATTCATTTCATACTGCGCAATGAGATCAGCCATTCGCTCGCGCCACATCACATCCTCCATGCGCGGAAGGCTATTTTCGATCGCTTGCACAAGTGCTGCGCGGTCAACCTCAAACAGCAACTCGAACGCGCGCTCGCGGGCTTCGATCGCATAGCCCTGCGCGGCAATCATTCGTCGCAGCGCTGCCTTCGTCGCGTCATCGACTCCTCGCATACGCGCCGCTTCAATCGCATCGAAGTA
>QWPU01000108.1:3927-8302 GCA_003671065.1 Planctomycetota bacterium
GTCCGCTTCGGCTGAGCACCTCCGCTGGATTGGTCACGCTCTCAGGTCCACCCGTACAGGCGACCACGGCGACCACGAGTGCACCAACCGAAACAAGCGAAAGGAATTTGCGCATCCATATCTCCAAAGTGACTCTAACGCCTACGAGCAGGCGAGCAGACCGTATCATCGGAGGAATATGGCAGACGCGAACAACCAACAGCCCGCTTCCTCGCGCTCCAACGGAGCCGAAGGTAGTAGCGCTGAATTCCGCGCTCGCGTCGAGAAGACACTCGCGCTGATCCGTCCGAGCGTCCAAGCTGACGATGGGGACATCGAGTTGCTCTCGGCAGATCCAATCGGGTTGATTCGGATTCGCTTTCTCGGAGCCTGCGTGGGTTGCCCGAGTGCCGACATGACCCTGCATCACGGCATCGAACGGGCGTTGCGAGCCGAACTTGGGCCGACCATTCGCGTTGAAGCGGTGTCCTGAACGGTGAAGCGAGCTGCGTTGGCCCAATAGTGCTTGGGTCTTAGATGGTGCAGGCGCGTTGGCGGGTTTGTTCGGCTCGCTGTTTCGGCGAGCTCCGCAAGAACTGCAAAAACTGCCCTCTCGCGAAAGTCTGGAAGTTGTGCTTCCGAAACCCTGCGCGCTCGGATAGGCTGAACAAGTCAGCCATGTGGCAGACAGGTTTATCGCCTGGGCAGGAGGTCCCCAACAATGCTTGTAATCACACGCCGCGAAGGTGAAGAAGTCGTCATCGGAGATCCAGCGTCTCCTCTCGGAGTCATCCGCATCGTCTCGATCAAAGGTGATCGCGTTCGAGTTGCGTTTGACTTCCCTCGAGTCGTCGAAGTGCATCGACGCGAGGTTGCCAATCAGATCCTCGCGTCGGGCACAGAGGTGGATCGTTCCGTCATTGGAACGATTCGACCTGCGTCCGAAGGCGGCTGAGCTGAGAGGCTTGGGCGCATCTGACTTCTCAAAACGAAAACCGCGCGTGTCGACCAAAGTCGGCGCGCGCGGTTGTCTTCATCATGGAACCGGCGGGTTCCATGACAATGAGGAGTTCAAAGCGATGCCGACCCGTTAAGGTCGGCAGCGCGAATGGAAAGGTCGACAGTCCGTGTCAGCCCTTCCGAGTGCCAATGCCATCCATGGCTTTGGCGGAACGAATCTCAGGTCACCTGCACGCACCCGCGATGCAGATTTTTGCTGGATTTCGGCCGTTGCCTCAACGTCCGCGCCTTTATGCATCCGTGCACTCGGGCCACCAACCACCATTGCTGGTGTCCTTCGCAGCCATTGAGTTCAACGATCCTTGTCGAACTCGCAAGCTTCATTCGTTCTAATCGCAGTCGATCTCTTTCGAGGTCGCACGCGCATTCATATCTTCAGTTATAGAAGCTTTCGCCTCTCACTCTTTGACACACGCTTCGACACACGCTCCGCACTCCGCAACCACTCACTTCTTTCGTTCACCCTCGCGCGCGGCCCGCGTTGCTAACTCAAGGTGATCCCGAACTCCGAGGATCACGATCTGTCCACTCAATCCGAATTCAGCGAGGAGCCGATCGGGGATTCGCACTCGTCCTGCACTGTCGAATGGCACGCGGCCTGCCCTTGAGAAGAAATCACGATTGAACTTCGCAGCAGCCTCAGGCGTAACCAGTCCACTGTCGAGTTGTTCTGCATGCTTCTCAAACTTCTTTTCTGGCCAGAGCCAGAGACAACCGTTCTGACCAGGAGCCGCGATGAACAACTTTCCGTGGCTATCTTCATCCCAGGCGTCGCGAATCTCCGAAGGGATCGCAAGCCTTTGTTTCGCGTCGAGGGAATGCTCGTACTCTCCGAGAAACATCGTGGAATTCTCATCTCTGGCCGGAAGTGGCCGTCGACAGACACTGGGAGAATACTACACCTTGCCCCACCTTTCAACACCTTGTACCACTTTCCGACACTTTCTCGCCACTATTCTCGAAATATTTTTTGGACCAAATTCTCGGTTTGCGTGGCAACCGTCCGTAAGCGCTGCATATTGAAGCAGTTACGTTTTTGGATCCTGCACGAGGGATGCGGCACCCGCCGTCCTGTTGTTAGAGCGTGACCTTCAGCCAAGATCGGACCCCACCGAATGCACCTAGAGCCAACACCAGAAGTTCTCGCCGCACTTGCCTTCGTACCAGCGTGTCAATATCTGCTCACGACGGCTCACGGTGAGATCCGCGATGGGCGCATCGTCGATCGGGTTCAGCAGTGCGGAACAGAGCCACCGACATTGTTGGTGGCGATGGAAAAAGGTCATCCGCTTTCGCCGATGATTCGTGACAGTCGTACCTTTGCGCTCTCACTGCTTGATGCGAACGAACGCCTCATTCAGCGTGTGTTCGGTCCTGATCGGCGCATCGGCGACGATCCGTTTCTCACCTATCCCTATCAACGCGGCATCATGGGTGCACCGATCGTCACTCGTGCAACGGCGTGGTTTGATTGCGAAGTTGTGCGTCACCTCGATGTCGAATCGAATTTCGAGCTCTATGTCGGTGTCGTGCGCAACGCAGGAGTTGGCACAGTGACGCCGATGCGACTGAACGCGGCACTCAATCTTGCTCGCGCTACTGAACAACGACGCGCTGGTTCGCTCGTTACCCGCGCGCATCGATCGCGTCCTGCGGGAGACCGCGAGAGCGCTGCGGAGTCCCCTGCGCAACGAGCGATTGCTTCGACTGCAAGCGCGGCGTTGAGCCCAAAAAGCCGCAGTCCGCGTTCGCGTTGAGCGCATACCCTTCCGCCCATGCTGAGCCTTCCTGTTGCGCCCACGGCGCTTCGACACGATCCATCCAATCGCCTCGGGCTTGACTACGCGAACGAAGCGCCCCGCTTTCCGAAGCTCGGCTACGGAATCATCGATGTGCATACACACATCAATGGTCTCGAAGCAAGTGCGATTTGGCGGCCGATTGCGCAGAGTTTCGGCATCACGCGCACCTTCAGCATGTCGCGTCTCGAGGACATTCCTGCGCTGCGGGCCCAGCACGGTGCCGCACTCGAGTTCATCGCTGTTCCCGACTGGACAACAAAGGACAGGCACTTTGCCCACGGACCCGGCTACCTCGCGCGCATCGAGCAGTACCACGAGCTCGGCACGCGCATCGTGAAGTTTTGGAATGCGCCCCGCTTCATTGATTTCGGGATTGAATCAGGCGATCCCTCGCTGCTGGCGCTTGATGGCGCGCTGCGCGTTGAGCAGATGAAGCTCGCGGAGAGACTTGGCATGATCTGCATGACGCATGTCGCTGATCCCAACACCTGGTTTGCGGCGAAGTACACCGACACCGCGCGCTATGGTCGTAAGCACGATCACTACATTCCATTGCGGCGAGCGCTCGATCGCTTCACCATGCCGTGGATCGCCGCGCACATGGGCGGCTTTCCAGAGGACCTGACTTTTCTGGACGGATTGCTCGAAGCGCATCCGAATCTGCATCTTGATACGAGCGCGACGAAATGGATGGTGCGCGAACTTCCTCGTCATCCGCGATCAGAAGTGATCGGGTTTCTGCAGAAGTGGCGTGGGCGCATCATGTTTGGAACCGACACGGTTACGACTGATGAGCATCTGCATGCTGGCGCGAAGTCCAGCGAAATGGCGGTGAAAGCGACGAGTCACGAGAGCGCATTCGATCTCTACGCGAGTCGATACTGGGCGCTGCGCATGATGTGGGAAGGCACGGGCGAAGTGACATCACCGATTGCAGATCCTGATTTGCACATGATCGATCCTGTGCAATTCACTGTGCACGATGGGCCGTTGTTGCGCGGGCTTGATCTTCCTGCGGATCTTCTGCGCGTGCTATATCACGACGCTGCAGCGAAGCTTTTGCAAGTCGACAGTTGAGTTGATGAATCGTGCGCGCTTATCGAGCGGCCATGACGCGTTGAAGATGGCGCGCGCCTGAGGACTCCATCATCGCGCGGGCAAGGACCGCGATGTCGCTGCCAAAGCGCTGCAGGCGCGGCGAGTGCGCTCGCTCGCCAAGATCAAGCGATTCATGGGCAAACACAGGAAGACCCGCGTCAAGGGCGAGCAGCGCAGGAAGCGCAGACATAGTGTTTGTGAGCGCGGACAATCCGTAACGTGCGTCGAGAGCGTGCTCGTGCTGACCTCCCATGCATTGCACAGGTGAGTTCACTCCACCATCGCAATCACTGATCACTGCATCAATCGCAGGAAAGAGACGCCACGGTTCCTCTGCGCGCGAGTCAAGTAGCATCGGATGACAGTCCGTCGTGCGTTGAAAGCGTCGCGACACTTCAAACACCGCAGGAATCGCTGGCGACGCGATCAATCGAATCGGCGCGCCGCCGACATACGCCATCGCCGCTGAACGCACA
>QWPU01000108.1:8312-8932 GCA_003671065.1 Planctomycetota bacterium
CTCACCTGCAATGAGAATTGCGAACTCGTGCTGCGCGATTCCTAGCTCGCGTCGAAGACGATTTCGTTGATCAGCGCGAATGGCGACGGTGTCCGATTTGTTGACATCCGATGCGTTGAAGTCCATCGAGTTCATTGCAGGCAATGCGGCGTGTTCGCAACGCTCGCATCCAGCGGCTCGCGTAAGGCACTCCGCGCGCGCACCGTATGCAATGACTCGCTCGGCGCGCAAGAATCGTTGCCGCATGCGTCCAGCAGCGAGCGTGAGAGCGAGCCACCAACTGCCGCCAATGGACGCGATGTGATCGCACGGGATCGAGCGTGCCAGTGCATGCGTTCGCAGTTGCGTCAGCGCAATGGATGGTCCAAAGACAAAAACAGCATCAGCGGGCGTTGCGTTCGCAACTATCGCACGCATCGTGCAAGGTCCAACTTCATCGGCCGCGAGCACATGCAACACGCGCGCGCTTGACGAATCGCGATCAATCCCACCGTGATCAATCCCACCGTGATCTGTCATTGCCTGCGCGTACCGAGGTTTTCGCCGAGATCAACGCGATCATGCTTGTAGAAGAGTCGCGTAATTTCCACCGCGAGTTTCTTCATGAGCTCGTCTTCCAC
>QWPU01000109.1 GCA_003671065.1 Planctomycetota bacterium
GATGCGCGGAGACTGCTCGCCGTTCTTGCGGCTCAGCTTGTGGAGGAGCTTCTTTACTCTCGGCTTCAGCGCGAAGCACGCTGAGCAATTCTTCACGCACTTCCTCAAGCTTGAGGCCGAGGTTCATGAGCACTTGCGCAGCGACACCATCGTGTTCGCGCAGCAGCCCGAGCAAGAGATGCTCCGTGCCGACATAGTTGTGATTGAGCTCGCCGCTCTCTGCAATCGAGCACTCGATGACCTTCTTTGCGGCGGGCGTTTGCGGCAGCTTGCCCAACGAGACCATCCCTGGCCCTGTCTTGACAAGCTTCTCGACTTCGATGCGAACTTTGCGCAGGTCGATATTGAGGTTCTTCAGGACATTCGCGCCGACACCTGAGCCTTCTTTGACGAGGCCAAGCAGTATGTGCTCGGTGCCGATGTGTTCGTGGTTGAGGCGTAGTGCCTCTTGGTTGGCGAGCGCCATCACTTTGCGCGCACGGTCGGTCAATCGCTGAAACATCTCTTGCTCACTTTCTGCCTGCCGCAGGCAAACAACACACTGAACGGTACAACCAATGTCACCTTCCAATAAAACATTTCGATGACCCGAACCTCGAAACCGAAACCTCGAAACCGAACCTCGAAACCAAACCTCGAAACCAAACCTCGAAACCCATCAACGAGCTTTCGCTCTCGAACGCTGTTGATTGTCGGCTCCACGAGTGGGGTCGGAGCCTAGCAAGCTGAATCGTGTCTGATCAAACTGTTTTCAAAAATTTTGAAATTTTCATGCGCTGAGCGTAGAGCTTCCGCCATTTCTGCCGTGATTGGAAGAAGACCGAATCGCGCTGAAGTTACGCGCGCGCCGAGCCGATGGCGTTGCCGTGTGGCAGTACGACCTTCTTTGCATTGGAGCTGGGCCTGCGGGCGAAAAGGCTGCGCTCGTCGCGGCTAAGTTCGGTCGTCGGGTTGCGATTATTGAGCGCGAGTCGCGTCCTGGTGGCGCGATGGTGAACACTGGAACGGTTGCCTCGAAAGCCTTGCGCGAAACGGCGCTCGTCGCAAGCGCAATGCGACGCCGACCCATTCCTGGGTGCGAAGCGTCTGTGCCGAAAGGCCTCTCGATGCAGCGCTTCATGGCGCGGCGCACACTCGTGCAAATGGAAGAACACGATCGCATCGAAGACGGCCTCGAAGCCGCGGGTGTTGAGATTATTCGCGGTCGCGGCGAGATGGTTGATGAACACACCGTGCGCGTGCATCGCATTGATGGATCGACCACCACGCTTACAACTGATTTCACGCTCATCGCCACAGGTTCGTCACCCGCGCGCGCGTCGTGCGTGGACTTCACGCATCCCGCGATTGTTGACGCTGATGGCATTCTCGAACTCGCGACGATGCCGCACTCGCTCGTCATTGTTGGCGCGGGCGTGATCGGCAGCGAATACGCGAGCATCTTCGCGGAACTTGATGTCGAGGTCACACTCATCGAACCACGTAACGCGCTCATGCGCTTTCTTGATGAAGACATTCGCACTGTGCTCACCCACGGTATGGAGGATGTGGGTATTCGCATTTGCTTCGGGAAAAACGCCACGAAAGTCGAAGGGCTTGCCGATGGTCGCGCGCGCGTCACGCTGTGCGATGGTGAAACAATCGACGCGGACTGCGCGCTGTGGTCGCTCGGTCGCAACGGAAACACGCGCGGACTCGGGCTTGAAACGCTCGGGGTCATGCCTGACGATCGCGGCAATCTCAAAGTCGATTCACACTTTCGCACGACATGCATGAGTGTCTTTGCCGCGGGAGATGTGATCGGTTTTCCTGCGCTCGCTTCCACCAGCATGGAACAAGGCCGCGTCGCCGCGTGCCACATGTTTGGTGTGCCGTTTCACACGCGACTTGCTGACACTGTGCCGATGGGGATTTACACGATCCCTGCGATCGGCGCGGTTGGACTCAACGAAGAAGATGCACGCAACGGCGGACGCGACATCGTTGTCGGTCGCGCGCACTATCGCGACAACGCACGCGGACGCATGCTCGGCGACGATCGCGGCTTACTCAAAGCAGTTTTTGATCGTCGCACACACGCGCTACTTGGCGTGAGCGTCGTTGGTGAAGACGCGACGGAGCTCGTGCACTTCGGCCAACTCGCGATTACCAGTTGCCACGGAATCGAACACTTGCTCGAAACCTGCTTCAACTATCCATCGCTCACCGAGCTCTACAAAGCAGCGGCGGCGGACGCGCTCAACGCGCTGAATACACAGTCGATTCGCAACGCAGCGTGAGTGAGCGTCTTACGCGCGACTCAGTTTCGCGTGCTCCAGAATGAGCGTCTTCACGCCCACTGAACGAAACACGATGCGCGCGCGCGTGCCGCCGAAACCTCGCGCGAGAAACTCGACTTTGCCAATTCCAAACACTGGATGCAGCACGGTCGAACCGATCGGAAACCGCTCGCCTGCGTCATCATCACTAAACGCATCAGGGTCGTCGTACTCGATGCGCGAACCCGCGTAACGCGCCGTGAGATCAGTGCGCTCAACATGCGCTGATGGAATCTCGCGAAGAAACTCGCTCTCGATAGATGACTGCGGCACGCCGCGCACGGTGCGTCGCGCCGCCGAACTCACCATGAGCGCGCGCTCGGCTCTGGTCATGCCGACAAACAGCAAGCGTCGCTCTTCTTCAATGCCATCCTCCGAGCTACTCGCGCGTTGATGCGGAAGAATGCCGCTCTCGATTGCGATCACTGCGACGCTGTCGAACTCCAAGCCTTTCGCCGCGTGCATCGTCATGAGCGTCACGCTCCCCTGCTCGGGGTCAATGACATCGGCATCGGCAACGAGCGACACACTCTCAAGCCACAAGCGCAACGCGTCGCCGAGCGTTGGTTGTTCAGGAAGCGGCGCGACGAGATCATCATTCGCATCCGCCGTCGGATCATCATCAGGCAATCGATACTGCGCCGCGGCACTCACGAGTTCTTCAAGATTGGCAACGCGCTCGCGCTCGTCTTCAGTCGAGTGATCATCAAGACGATCGAGCCCGCTGGTTTCCAACACTTCACTCACGAAACTCGCAAGGTCCATTGGCAGACGCTCATCAAGCGTGCGTGCGAAATCGCGCACCATCGCGACAAACGCATCAACCGACTTCGCACTCTTGCCGCTCACAACACCCGCATGCGCGGCTTGCGCAAACGCAGTGATGAGCGGCGTGCCATTCGAATACGCCGACGCTTCGATCTTGCGCACCGTCGCGTCACCAATGCCACGCGCGGGAACATTCACGATGCGACGCAGCGACACTTCATCGCGCGGATTCGCGCACACACGCAAGTACGCGATCGCATCCTTGATTTCCTTTCGATCGTAAAACGCAGTGCCTCGCGCGATTTGCGTCGGAATCATGCGGCGACGCAGCGCATCTTCAATGACGCGCGACAACGCGTTCATGCGATAGAGCACCGCCATCGAACGCCACGGAATTCCCTCGCGTGCGCGTGCTTCGAAGAAGTCCGCAACACGATCCGCCTCTTCATGTTCATCGTTGGCCTTGAGCAACGCCAGCGGGATTCCATCACCAAGTGCTGTCGTCAACTCTTTATGTTTGCGACGACGATTGTGTGAGATCAGTCCCGCCGCAGCAGCGACGATGTGCGCGGTTGACCGGAAATTCTCACCGAGCGGAATCACTTTCGCGCCTGGAAAATGCTCTTCAAACTCGAGGATGTTTGAGATGTCCGCGCCGCGCCAACCGTAAATCGATTGATCAGGATCCCCCACAACAAAGAGATTACGCGAGGCCGCCGCGAGCGCGTGCGCAATCACAAACTGTGCGTGATTCGTGTCTTGATACTCGTCGACCAAGACCCACTGATGACGCGCCTGCAACAACTCGCGCACTTCCGTGTCGTTGCGCAACAGCAGCGCGACCTTCAACAACAGATCATCGAAGTCCACTGCATTTGAACGCGTGAGCACTGCTTCATACGCGGTGAATGCCGATGCAACTGAGCGCGTCCAGAAGTCGTTCGCGTCGGCGAGATACGCCGTTGCATCGCGCAACTTGTTCTTCGCTGTAGAGATTTCTGCAAGCACACTCGCAGGCGTCCACTGCGTGCTCGACAAACCAGCTTCGGCAATCGCAGCCTTGATTGCATCCTTCTGATCACCCGCGTCATAGATCGAAAAACCAGCTTGAATACCGATGCGATCACCAAAGCGACGCAAGATCGCTGCGCAGTGCGCGTGAAATGTCGACACCACTAGACCAGTGCGTGATCCATCTTCGCGCGCGACAAGCCGCGCAACACGCTCACGCATTTCGCCTGCAGCTTTGTTGGTGAAGGTGAGCGCGAGAATCTTCCACGGAGGAACGCCGTTGGCAACGAGCGCTGCAATGCGTCGCGTGATCACGCGCGTCTTGCCAGAACCTGGACCCGCAAGCACCAACGCGGGACCTTCACCGTGAGAAGCCGCGAGTACTTGCGCGGCCGTGAGGTCGACAAACAACTCAGGGCTCGAGGCAACGAGACTTTCAAGCGCGCCAGCATTGGGCACGCGTGTCGAGGCGTGAATGAGGTTCGTTCGTTCGGGCAGAGCAGTCCTAGTTCGCCTTTGGTAGTTCGCATTTTGTTTGGTATCAGGAGGTTGAGATCCGCGCAACTGCCTTTGGGCGTTTGAATCGAAGTGCTGCTCCCACGCAACAGGTTCTCCACGCGCGCGCCATCGCCTTCTGTCTATTGGGTTGGGGTGTTAGCCTGACGAGGCGGACGCATCTATCCCCTGAGTTGCGAACTATCTCAAAAAAAATCATAAAAGAACAACGCCTTGGGCTGTTCTCCCTTGCGACCACAATATGTTGGGGTAGGATGTCAGGCTCAGAGGGTTTGCAGGATGTGTCGGTGGTGATAGTTTCGTCCCTGCCACGCCGAGAACCAGAGAGAATTCACTTATCGGGCTTGAATGGCTCGATCCGGTGAAGTGCGCTTGAAGAGGCGCGTGACAGGTGTGGATGACAGGTGTGTGACTGATGCGTGTGACAGATCCGTGACTGCGCGGGCCGCTTGGATGGCGGCCCAACAATTTGAACCCCTCGAACGAGCGCATGGTGGCGCAATGTTTGGGGACCGTGTGGACCGGTGGGGTCTGCGTCGGATGTGCTGATGCCAGTATTAAGTGACACGCAGATTCGCGAGTTGGTTCACATCGAACCATTCGCGACCAATGAGAAGCGCCCTGGCGTTGTGAGCTATGGCGTTTCAAGTTACGGCTACGACGTGCGCGTCGGAACCAAGTTCAAAGTCTTCACGAACGCGACCTCAGGTGGTACCGCGATTGTCGACCCGAAGAACTTCACGAACGATCTCTTTATCACCATCGACACGCAGCAGACGGGCCGCGATCACATCGTGATTCCGCCGAACTCTTTCGCGCTTGCTGAAACGGTCGAGACGATTCATGTACCGCGCGATGTCCTCGCGATTTGCGTGGGCAAGTCAACCTATGCGCGCTGCGGCATCATCGTCAATGTGACGCCGCTTGAGCCTGAATGGCGCGGGAAGGTCACGATTGAAATTTCGAATACAACGCCGCTTCCTGCGAAAATTTACGCCAACGAAGGTATTGCGCAAATGATCTTCCTCAAAGCGGATCGCATCTGCGCCACTAGTTACGCCGACAAGAATGGAAAGTATCAAGACCAAGTTGGTCTCACGCTTCCGATGGTGGATGGAGTTGCGCCTGCATCCTGCACGAACTCGTCACCTTCGCTCGTAAGCATGGCGTAATCGCCACGCGCACAACTCACTGCTGTCCCCGCCCCCTCCGCCCGTCCTCCCCGCCCGCCCTCTCGATCCTCTCTTCTCCTTTGGAAGCCCATGAAGATTTCCCGACGCTTCACCAAGTCTGGCCAGAATGTCTATGACACCATTGAGTGGAGTCGCCGCTCGAGCCGCATCGGAAATCCCGATGGCTCGACCGTGTTTGAGATGAAGGACGCAGAGATTCCTGCAGCGTGGAGCCAACTTGCGACTGACATTGTCGTCAGCAAGTACTTCCGCAAAGCAGGCGTTCCGCAGTTCACCAACGACGGCACGCCGATCGTTGATGACGGTCCTGACGGGACGGGAAAGCCAGTCCTCGGCAGCGAGCGTTCGGTGCGCCAAGTCGTGCATCGCCTCGCGGGTTGCTGGACGCATTGGGGCGAGAAACACGGCTATTTCTCGACGAAGCGTGACGCCGAAGCCTTCTACGACGAACTCGCCTACATGCTGCTCACGCAGATGGCCGCGCCCAACAGCCCGCAGTGGTTCAACACGGGCCTCAACTGGGCCTACGGCATTTCGGGCCCTTCACAAGGTCACTGGATTGCTGATCATCGCAGCGGCGCGACCAAACTCGCAGCCGATGCCTACACGCATCCGCAACCGCACGCGTGTTTCATCCAGCAAGTGAAGGACGATCTCGTCGGCGACGGCGGCATCATGGATCTCTGGACGCGCGAGGCGCGCCTCTTCAAGTACGGCTCGGGTACGGGCTCGAATTTCTCGCAGTGCCGTGGTGAAAACGAACCACTGTCGGGTGGCGGCAAGAGCTCAGGTCTCATGAGCTTCCTCAAGATCGGTGACCGCGCAGCGGCGGCGATCAAGTCGGGTGGCACGACGCGACGCGCAGCCAAGATGGTTTGCCTCGATCTCGATCACCCAGACATCGAGCATTTCGTGAATTGGAAAGTCCGTGAAGAGATCAAAGTGGCAGCGCTCGTTGAAGGCATGAAGGTGCTTGGTGACGATCAGAAGAAGCTCGCGCAGAAGTTCAATCTCAAGCTCGACTACGACTTCAACGGCGAGGCATACTCGACGGTGAGTGGTCAGAACTCGAACAACTCTGTGCGTATCCCCGACAGCTTCTTCGATGCGCTTGATTGCAACGGTGATTGGAACCTCATGCGTCGCGTTGATGGCGCGGTGGCCAAGACCATTCCTGCGCACGAACTCTGGGACGAGATCAACTTCGCGGCGTGGCGTTGCGCTGATCCTGGCGTGCAATACGACAGCACGATCAACGCGTGGCACACCTGCCCAGAAAGCGGACGCATCAACGCGAGCAATCCCTGCTCTGAGTACATGTTCCTCGACAACACCGCGTGCAATCTCGCGTCGATCAACTTGATCAAGTTCTACGACTCGCAGACGCGACGCTTTGATGTCGAAGGCTACGAGCACGCGATTGAACTCTGGACGATCGTGCTTGAAATCAGCGTGTTGATGGCAGCGTTTCCTTCGAAAGAAATCGCGGATCTCTCTTGGCGCTATCGCACAACGGGTCTTGGATATGCCAACCTCGGCGCGATGCTCATGCAAGCGGGCATTCCCTACGACAGTGAGGAAGGTCGCGCGGTCTGCGGCATGTTGAGTTCGATCTTGACGGGTCGTGCGTATGCGGAGAGCGCGCTGCTTGCCGCTGAGCACGGACCGTTCGAGGGCTACGCGCCTAATCGTGAGCACATGCTTCGCGTCGTGCGCAATCACCGCCGCGCCGCAGTCGGAACTCCGCGTGAGAGCGATGAGTACGAAACGCTACGCATTCGTCCTGTGCCGATCGAGATTGATCTCGTGAAGGCGGGCCGCGTGAATCTTGCCAACGCGCTGCAACTGCTCGAGAGGTCGACCGCATCGTGGGACGATGCGCTCAACTACGGCGAGAAGTTTGGCTTCCGTAACGCGCAGACCACAGTCATCGCGCCGACAGGAACCATCGGTCTCCTCATGGACTGCGACACGACAGGCGTCGAGCCTGACTTCGCGCTCGTGAAGTTCAAGAAACTCGCTGGTGGCGGCTACTTTAAGATTGCCAATCAATCATTGCGTCCAGCTCTTCGCGCGCTCGGTTACAGCATTGAGCAAGCGGATGAGATGGTCAGTTATGTCATGGGGACGCTGTCTCTCGATGTGGCAGTCCCTGCCACCGACGGCGGCGCGTCAACCGGCAAATCACAAACGCTGCGCGACTTCCTTCTCTCGAAGGGTTACTCACACGAGCAACTCGTCGCGGTTGAGAACAGCCTTCCGACAGTGTTCGAAATCGGCTTCGCGTTCTCCGCGTGGTCGATGCCAGTTGAAGTGCTTTCCGCAGTTGGAATTGATGCTGATGTTGCCAAGAAGGACGGAGCTTTCAACGGCTTGCGTGCGCTTGGTTTGAACAAGCAACAGATTGATGCAATCAATCGCGTCGTGTGCGGCACACAGACAATCGAAGGCGCGCCGTTCTTGAAGGACGAGCATCTTGCGGTGTTTGATTGCGCGAATCGCTGCGGAAATCTCGGCACGCGCTTCATCAAGCCTGAAGGTCACATCCGCATGATGGCAGCGACGCAGCCGTTCATTACCGGCGCGATCTCGAAGACGATCAACCTTCCGAACGATGCGACCGTTGCCGACATCGGCGCGTGCTATCGCCTCAGTTGGGAACTCGGTCTCAAGGCGAATGCGTTGTATCGCGATGGTTGCAAACTCAGTCAGCCGCTGAACACGAAAAGTGATACTGCTGAAAGTGAGAAGACGGAAGTCATCGTCACCGATGCCGCCGAGCAGAAAGAATTGCTCACCGAAGCGCTCACCGATGTTGCGCTCGACGCCGCGATGTCGACTGTGGTCGAGACGCACGAAATCGTCCGTGAAGTCATTGTTGAGCGCGTGGTGGACCGAGTGGTGGACCGCGTGGTGGAACGCATCATCGAGCGTCCGATGCGTCGTCGTCTCAATGACACGCGCGAGTCACTCACGCACAAGTTCAATGTGGCGGGTCACGAGGGCTATCTCATCGTTGGTCTTTACGAAGATGGTCGTCCTGGCGAACTCTTCATCACTATGGCCAAAGAAGGCTCAACCATCGGTGGCCTGATGGATTCG